>NZ_JAAHGT010000054.1 GCF_010672385.1 Okeania sp. SIO2F4 | reverse complement strand
GAGTAGTGAGGAGAAGGTTGGTGAGAAAGTTCGGGAGGAGGTTTATCAGATTTTTTGTAGTTTCTATGAAACGGACTTTGAGAGACAAGTTTTGGAGATGTTGAAAAAGCGGGCAGATTTGATTGATAAGGAAAGGATGCTGAAGTATCGAGCAGAGTTAGGGGAAAAGGATGAGGTAATTGGGGAGTTGTTGGCACGGCTTCAGGGTGATAATTCTAGTGCACGTATGTTAGCAGCCGTTGCTTTGGGAAATTTGGAGAATAGCTCAGAAACCGTAATCAACTCCCTACTACCTCTGCTTCAGGATGAGGATTCTAATGTGCGTTGGAGCGCAGCCTTTGCTTTAGGTATATTGGGCAAAAATTCCGAGACGGTAGTCAACGCTCTACTACCTCTGCTTCAGGATGAAGATTCTACTGTGTGTATGAAGGCAGCCTTTGCTTTGGGCAATTTGGGCAAAAATTCCGAGACGGTAGTCAACGCCCTACTACCTCTGCTTCAGGATGAAGATTCTACTGGGTGGGCGCTGGTAGCCTTTGCTTTAGGCAGATGGGGCAAAAATTCGGAGACAGTAGTCAACGCCCTACTACCTCTACTTCACGATAATAATTCTGATGTGCGTTGGAGAGCATATCTTGCTTTGAGCAATTTGGACAAAAATTCGGAGATGGTAGTCAACGCCCTATTACCTCTGCTTCAGGATGAAGATTCTACTGTGTGTGCGCAGGTAGCCGAAGCTTTAGGCAGATTGGGCAAAAATTCGGAGACGGTGGTCAACGCTCTACTACCTCTGCTTCGGGATGAAGATTCTAATGTGCGTTGGAGCGCAGTCTTTGCTTTGGACAAATTGGACAAAAATTCCGAGACGGTAGTTAACGCCCTACTACCTCTGCTTCAGGATGAAGATTCTACTGTGTGTACGCAGGTAGCCGAAGCTTTAGGCAAATCGGGCAAACATTCGGAGACGGTAGTCAACGCCCTACTACCTCTGCTTCAGGATGAAGATTATTTTGTGGGCAATGACGCAGCCAAAGCTTTGGGCAAATTGGGCAAAAAATCCAACAATATCCTCCCCATAATTATTCAATGGATTCAACAACATCAAGATTCAGAATATGTCGGCAGAGGTATTGATGTGCTGTGGTATTTAGTTGTAGGTGAGGAAAGTTAAGGCGTAGGTTGGGTTGACGGCAGCCCACACAGATTATGGCACGGATGTACCGATTAAGAGTCTAGTCTAGTAGGGTGCGTTTCTCTACGGAAATTTTGAGTTTTGTAGGTTGGGTTGACTTTAAGGAAACCCAACAATAATTAGGTATATGTTGGGTTCGCTGTCGCTTAACCCAACCTACAAAGGTTAACTGTTAACTATTGTTCAATAGATTCAACAACATTAAGATTCAGAATATGTCGGCAGAGGTATTGATGTGTTGTGGTATTTGGTTGTAGGTGAGGAAAGTTAAAACGATTAGGCAGTCTGTCAAAATTAAATAATTAGGCAGTGGGAGTATCCTGCTCCCCTCATCAGTCAAACATTCATTAGTTGTTTTAAAAATAAACTGTTGCGCAACAGTTGCCCTAAAAATTAACTACCTCTTTTAGAAATTTCGGCGTTGGTTAATCAAGCTATCAAATCTAAAGAGGGTCAAATATAAAATGCTTTGAAATTAGGAGTTGGGCAATCGCCATTTCAAGAAAAATCATAGCCAAAATCACCAAAGCCGCCTATAGAGCAATAGTTAATACATTTTATGAAGCACCCAGTCAGAGGTGATGAGTAGTGAAATTTTGCTTCTATTGCGTATGTCGCAACAGTTAATACATTTTATGAAGCACCCAGCCAGAGGTGATGAGTAGTGAAATTTTGCTTCTATTGCGTATGTCGCAACAGTTAATACATTTTATGAAGCACCCAGCCAGAGGTGATGGGTAGTGAAATTTTATTTCTATTGCGTATATCGCAACAGTCAATACATTTTATGAAGCACTCAGCCAGAGGTGATGGGTAGTGAAATTTTGCTTCTATTGCGTATGTCGCAACAGTTAATACATTTTATGAAGCACCCAGCCAGAGGTGGTGGGTAGGGAAATTTTGCTTCTATTGCGTATGTCGCAACAGTCAATACATTTTATGAAGCACCCAGCCAGAGGTGATGGGTAGTGAAATTTTGCTTCTATTGCGTATGTCGCAACAGTCAATACATTTTATGAAGCACCCAACCGAGGTGATGGGTGGTGCAATTTTTCTTCTATGCTATAAAAAGTACCTAAAATTTAAAACTACTCATGGCATACGATCGCGAAAAACAAATAGCAATAGAATCTGCCCTAGCAGCAGCTAAACTCTGCGAACAAGTGCGCGGTAATATTCCCCCCGCAATGGAAAAGGGAGACAAAAGCCCTGTAACTATTGCTGACTATGGCGCTCAGGCATTGATTTGCAAGGTTTTGGCTGAGGCTTTTCCCGATGATCCAGTGGTAGGAGAAGAAGATGCAACCGATCTACAGACTCCGGAAATGGCGGAAAACTTGACAAAAGTAACAAATTATGTCAAAGAACAAATTACAGATGCTACTCCAGAACAGGTGGTACAGTGGATTAATCAAGGTAACGGTAAAGTTGGACCCCGTTATTGGACGTTAGACCCTATTGATGGCACAAAAGGGTTCTTACGTCAAGACCAATATGCAGTGGCACTAGCATTAGTGGAGGCAGGAGAAGTGAAGGTCGGGGTGTTAGCTTGCCCGGCAATGCCAGTGGAAAATAACAAACCAGGAATGCTATATGTAGCGGTGCGGGGTGAAGGGGCAGCAATGATGCCAATAGCAGGAGGCGAATTAACTCCTATTAAGGTTGTCCAGGCGGATGATACTGCTAATCTCCGGTTTGTTGAAAGTGTGGAAAGTTCCCACGGCGACCAAGACCGTCAGAATGCTGTGGCAAAGGCAGCAGGTATTACTGCACCATCAGTTAGGGTAGACTCCCAGGCGAAGTATGGTATTGTGGCATCTGGAAAAGCTGCTTTATATTTGCGTTTGCCGTCACCGAAGTCTCCTAATTATCGGGAAAATATTTGGGATCATGCTGCTGGAGCGATCGTTGTTGAGGAAGCAGGGGGGCGCGTAACGGATATTAATGGTAAACCGTTAAATTTTGCTGATGGCTCGAAAATGGTTGATAACCGGGGTGTGGTTGTTAGTAATGGGATAATTCACGACCAGGTTTTATCTGCTTTAAAAGAATAGACACCTGTAGAGATTAAATAAATAAAGTATATTTATATCTGGGAAGTATAGCGCTATATACAAGTCAAAAGTTAAAAGTCGAAAGTTATTATAGATTACTTCTGACTTCTGACTTCTGACTTCTGACTTCAAAAAGTGACATCTTCATATAAATTATCAATGCTAGTGCGAAAGTCGATGCTTGCTAGGTGAATTTGACTGCCTTGAGTATAGGTGTGCAATACCCAAAGTCCCTCTGGATTGCGACGAAAGCATTCCAAACGTTGGCGTTTTTGGTTAATTAAGAGGTATTCTTGCAGGGTTGGTAATTGCTGATAGTTGGCAAATTTGTCTCCCCGATCAAATGCTTCTGTGTTTTCAGATAAAACTTCCACAATTAAACAAGGATATTTTTTACGATCTTGCAAGGCTTTATCTCTCGCATCACAAGTTACCATCACATCAGGATAGTAGAATGTATTGGCAGTTTCTATATGAGCTTTCATGTCTGACATATAGACGCGACAACCACTGCCTCGCAGATAACTTCTTAATTCTGAAGCTAGGTTGAGGGAAATAGTGACATGGGCATCACTAGCACCTGCCATTGTATATACTTGTCCGTTAATGTATTCGTGTTTGATGGAACTTATTTCTTCTCCTGCTAGATATTCTTCAGGAGAAATGTCATTTTTATTTGGGTTGGCAATCATAATTTTAGGAATAGAGATATTATCATAATTGTATCACTAATATCAAATCCGAATAATTACTATAGCCTAGTCATTGCGACTGAAACCGAGTGAAAGGAAGCAATCTCCTAAGCCCTTGAGATTACTTCCTTTCGTCGCAATGACGACTATATGTAACGAGCTAATTTTGATAAACGGATGTCTAAACTTTAGGATACTTTGGGAGAATAATTTTACTCGTCAGTCATGTTTTTAATATGATTTATCAACTATTCATTGACTAAAATTTGTAGGTCAATTTTTTTCTGTTCAGCAATTTTAGTGACAAATTGTTCTACATCTGTTTCGAGATAAATGGAGTAATTAGGGCTTGCTGAAAAAGTCTTATGGGTGAGGGTAGGAGACAGGAGACAGGAGACAGGAGACAGGAAAAAAGGGAATTTAGAGGAGGTAGGAGTAAGAATTTTCCCTTGATTTTTCTGCCCAACTCTTGCCTAAAATACTAACTTTTTGAGCGTGAAGATCTGAAAACCAGACACCTTTTTCGACCCCAAAAATGCTAAAAACTTTATCTGTAAATACTTTTAGATTTAATCAGCAAGCCCTAATTAAACTTAGCATCGCGATGGTAAAATTTGCTTTTTTCTGCTTAATAAAAGTCGAATTATGATTTCATAATTGCCTCTTTTGATAAGCTTGAATTTCGGTAAAAGTAGCTTGAATAGCTGAAATAATCCGTATTAGATAGGAGGATTTATTAATTTGTTTGAAGGTATGGACGACAACTCTTAAAATACCTGTTTCATCTAAGCGTATGTTCAACAATTAATAATTAATAATTAATAATTAATAATTACCTCTTTTTATAAAGAAGAGGATTGACTAAAAGGAATTTTTTTTCTTTCTTCTCCATGAATGGAGAGGCTTTATACCTTAATTTTTCGGTAATCCATCTATCTTCATTTTGACTATGTTCTTCATCGTATATTGTTAATTGATAACTATCACGGAAAATAGTTGATGCTAAACGAAAGTTTAATTTGTGTTTGCGAATATTTTGTTTTTCTTTGGCTGGATTCCAATCAAAGTTATAATCGAAATCAATGTATCATCTTAAATTAAGTACAAATCTATTATATAGCAATTCCCAAAAAGCGTGAGGTACAAAATTTTAGGTTTGAGGGAACACTTAACTAGGAACAGGGAACAGAAAAGAAGAAAAACAATTGTATCTCATAACTCTGGGAATTGCTATAATAGAAAATATAGTAGTTGTAAGAATTACATAATTATAATGTCAAATAATCCCTTGAAACTATTGAAATGTCAAAGTTTTCTGTCTATTAAATCTTAATGCCTGAATTTCGTGAAACGGTATTATTATGGCTGATTAATGATATTTGATATGAATTATAAGATTCTGAACTCTAAATTCAATTCTGAATTCTAAATTCTGAATTCTAAATTCACTTCAGAATCATTTTCTCAACTGCTTCTGCTGTCGCTGGAGCTAACAACACTCCATTCCGATAATGACCTGTTGCCAACAACACATTTTTAAACCCTTCTAAATAACCAACTGCTGGAGCAGCTTGACCTTCTGGGCGAGGTCGCAAACCAGACCATTTCCTGAGAATAGTTGCGTCTGCTAAACCCGGACAAAAACTAATTGCTCTCGCCATCACTGTATCTAATAAACTTGAGTCAGCAACTACCTCACCAATATCATTGGGAAATTCAACTGTCGATCCCACCCAATATTCATTTTCTGCTACTGGTAAAATATGCACGTCATCCCCAGTTATAACTGGCTGAAAATCCAGATTTCCTAAAGACGCTGACACTTGCAGATGTAAGGCTTGACCCAATACAGGTACTATGGTAAATCTATTATCAAGATTAGATTTGCGCTTGAGTTGCAGGGAGTGTAGTTTACCTCCTTTTATTCCTTGCAAACATGGCAATGAACCCAACCCCGCAGCAACAACCAACCAGTCTACATCTGGTAAAGCAGGAGCTCTTTTTGTCTCATCTAAACTTTTTATGTGTACTTGGCGACAACTATATTCATTTTTGGGATGAGAAATAGTTTTATATTGCGCAATAGTAATTCCAAAATGAAATTTAACACCATTTTGTTGAGCAGCTTCGACTAGAGCTAAAGTTAACTCTACAGGGTTAATTTGTAAATCTTGAGGAGAATAAATAGCTGCGGTTACTTCGGATATTTGGATATGGGGGCAGCGATCGCTCAGTCGTTCCACATCCCACATTTCTAATGGCAAACCGTCTTTTTCCCGAATATCTATTAATCTTTGCCATTTATCTAGATCGTCTCCAGGCAAACACAACTGTAAGATACCTTGACGGTTATGGGAAATAGGGCGATTTATTTTTGCTTCTAACTCAGGAATTAGACTGTGATAAGTTTGCACACTCATCCGCCTCATTTTCCAAGGTCTGCCTTTAGCTTTTTGACTAATGATTCCCATCAAAACACCCAAAGCAGCACCCGTAGATGCTTGAGCTGGCATTTGTTTATCTAATACTGTAATTTTTAAACCTTCTATTTTGCTGAGTTGATAAGCGATCGCCGCTCCAACTATTCCACATCCAATAATTACTATATGAGTCATTTTTAATAGGGAGTAGGGATTCAATAATTAATAATTAATAATTAATAATTACCTCTTCTTTCTTCTTATAACAGATAGGATTGACTAAAAGGATTTTTTTTCTTCTCTTGGTCGAGGGATGGCGAGGTTTCCTCGCCATCCCATCCTGAGGTCATGCTCCGCTTTCCGACCACTTTTTCTCTTGAAATAGAAGGCTTTATACGTTAATTTTTTGGTAAAGATTTCTGAAAAAACTGTAGGGGTTTGCTTTCCAAATTCCATTTTCTCTGGGGTTTGGTCTCCAAACCCCTAGGATAAAATATTACAACCTAATTTAAGATTGCAATAGTTTTGACTTTAGCTGATAGCTAGTAGCTGAAAGCTATTTAACTATTTTTTGGCACTAAACCTAAGAAAGTGTCAAAATCTGCTACTGCTTCTTTGTAGTTACTCAGAGCTTGATTTTTATCTCCTTCTGCTGCTGCTACATCAATATCCTCTAAGTCTTCAAATATTTCTTTTGCTGCATCCAGTACAGGTGTTTTGTCTTTTGGTAATAATAGACTTTGGGTCAGATAAGTAGTCTTACTTCGTAAATCTCCCAAAGGTCCATGGATAAATGTACGCACGTTTACCCATTCCCCTTGTTGAATTAGGCTTTCTAGTTCATCCATGCGATCGCGCAAAGCTTGTATTCCAGCAGCAGAGAGTTCTATTTTTTGTAATTGAGCATCTGAGTAGGTTGGCGGTGGTGTCGGAGAACCACAACTTGCCAAAAATGCTACTAATAGGGCCATTACCCATGCTACTATCGACCGTTTGTTTAACATAATCCCCTTTTATTTGCCAAAGCTAGTTTTAGTATTCTATTGTTAGATTTAAGATGGAAATGACCATTTTGGCAATAGGAAGTATATTTATAGGACTGTGCATTTAGGGCACAGACATTGGTAAATTCTGTTAGCTGAACATTTAGCTGGACTTTATGAAAAAACAGGTTAAAACTAAGGTCAAACCTTTATACAGTAATGTTTTTACTTGAAATCAAACGTTTTCTTGATATATTTAGGTTTCAGCCATTTTAAGCAAGTTCAGGTATTTTCCTTGCTAATACTGGGTTTGAAGCCATTTTCAGTGTAAAAAATCTCAAAGTCCAGTTAGGCAGGAAAAATTTAGTCATAGATTACTTTTGACTGTGGTGAAGTGCGTCTTACATTCTGAGGTTTCCTCAGAATTACGCACTCGCTTTTGTAGTGGCGAATGGCCATTCACCCCTACTGATTTTTGACTTGCGCGTAGGGCTATACTTATTTATTTTGCTCAAAACTTTTAAACTGTTTTTCTACTACACTAGCTAAAGTCTCTCGTGGGAGGAAACGAGAAGTATTAACAATTACTTGATTTAACAGACCTCCTGTAACAATATTAGATTGTTTTTTTTCTAATGCTTGAAGAGCATCTTGTACTACTTCTTGTGCAGATGTCAATTTTGGCTTTGAAGTTTCTCCAGCAGAGTTAGGAAATTCTGCTCTTTGGAAAAAGTCTGATTCTGTTGGTCCAGGACAAAGGGCGAGTATCTTCACTCCTGAATCTTGATTTTCTGCCCACAAAGCCTCACTAAAATTCAAAACAAATGCCTTTGTTGCGCCATAAACGGACATATAAGGCAAAGGTTGAAATCCACCAATTGAAGCAACATTAATAATTCCACCGGACTTGCGTTGTTGCATTCCGGGTAAAAATAGATGTGTTAATTCTACTAAAGCAGTAATATTTAATTGAATCATATTTATTTGCTTTTCTAGAGGTCTTTCGGCAAAATTTCCATAGTCACCAAAACCAGCATTATTAATTAATAAATCTATAGTTAATCCTTTTTTTAAAACTACTTCAAAGACATATTTTGTTGCTCCTGGTGTTGTTAAATCTTGAACTATTACATCGGTATGAATTTGATATTGATTTTGTAAAGTATTTGCTAATTTATGTAATTTTTCTTCCGAACGAGCAACTAATACTAGATTGTTTTTTCTTACTGCTAATTCTTGAGCAAAAGTTTCACCAATTCCAGCAGAAGCACCTGTAATTAATGCAGTTTTCATTTAGCTTAAAATCAGATATAATTCTCAGATTTTTGTCAACTAATTATACTTTATCATCAAGCTTTAGTGCAAAGTAATGTAAAATTACTATTTAGTTTACCTCTAATTATGTTTAATATTGGAAAATCAATACTGGAGATAATAAATTATGACTTTTCGCATTTTATGCTTAGATGGTGGTGGTATTAGAGGTGTTATGCCTGCCTATATTCTTCAGAAGATTGAGCAGCAATTAGGTAGCCCTTTAAAAGACCACTTCGATCTAATAGCTGGTACTTCAACAGGATCTATATTAGCTGTAGGAATTGGACTAGGGAAAAGCCCTGAAGAATTGCTAAATCTATATCTAGAGAAAGGTTTGCAAATATTTCCTTACCAATCTCTATTCTCACCCAAAAGGCTACCACTAATTTTCCAATATGGTCTTTCTGCTCCCAAGTTTTCAGACGAAGGCTTGATGGCCGTACTTCAGGAGCAATATGGAGAGAAGAAATTTCCTGAAATTACACCCGATCCTAATAAATTGATGGATTCGTTAAAAATTATTGTTCCTAGCTACGATACTATTAGCCGTAATCCTGTGATATTTAAGAGCTGGTGTCACGATCGCTGGTATGCTAAAGTTCCACTGTGGGAACTTTGTCTTTGTTCTGCCTCAGCTCCTACTTATTTTCCGGCCCACCGCATTGAACAAGATGGGCAGGTATACTCTTTGATTGATGGAGGGGTTTGTGCTAATAATCCTGTTTCTTGTGCTGTGGCAGAGGCTATCAAGCTATTACGCCAGTCTTCTCATAAATCTGTAGGAGATATTATTGAGCAAATTAAAGTAATATCTATTGGTACTGGAGATCCGGCATCTCCAATACACTGGGAGCAAGTGCGAGGATGGGGACTTATTCAGTGGGGGTTGCGCATTGCAGATGTATTTATGGATGCTCCCCCTGATGTACATCGATATGTTGCGGAACAAATCATAGGTGGGACGGAAAATGATAATCAACCACGTTATATTCGTCTACAACTACCTCTCAAGGATCCATTACTAGCAATGGATGATGCTCGGCAAACAAATTTGCAGGCACTCTTAAAGGAAACAGATTCCTATATTAATAAGGTAGAGGTAAAAGAAAAGTTAGAAAAATTATTGGCTAACTGGTAGTTTTTATCGCTAAAGTTAATTGATGGTTTTAGAGAGTAGAGAGATAGAGAGATAGGGAGATGGGGAGATAGAGAGATAGGGAGATGGGGAGATGGGGAGATGGGAAGATGGGGAGATGGGGAGCAAGCAAAAAATATTTACCACATTAATCTGGAATTTGCTGTATCTTTACACTTATAGTCGTTTCAAATAAAAATGAGATGGCTAAATCCCTGATTTCCAAGGATTTGATCGAGGTTAAGGAATGAGGATTAAATAAACTCCAGAAGTTTAAGGATGAAACTATATCTATTGATGGTATTATACATATGAATTTTGTAGATAATAAAATCCTCATTCCTAAGTGTCTCAATCTTAACTGTAATGACTATACTACCTACCAAGAAACTCAGACTCTCAAACATTTTCAGGACCCACGCAGGCGAACTCAGAAAGCCAGTTTTTTCCTAGATGTCTATTAGACATATCCAAAAATGACAAATAAAATCAATTATCCTACAGAAATAATCAATTATTTACCCCTATTCCCTGCTGCCTACTCCCTACCCCCTCTTTTCTAAAATTGAAATAAATTATTTCTAAATTTCTGTTCGCCTCAAAAATAATAGTAGTTCATCTATAATATTTCCCGACCAATGTTCCTGGGGATAATGTGCTGCTTCTGCCAATTTAACTAACTTTCCATTCTCACAAATATTCGCTAAATTTTCCGCTTGACTAATATCTAACCAAGGGTCTTTTATTCCCCAAATAATTAATGTTGGTTGCTGCCATCCTTTAAAGCCAGATTCAATTTCTGCCATTGATTTTTTTAAGTCTAATTTTTGCACAATTGCTAATATAGCTCTACCAGCAGCAGAACTTTTTAGATAAGGGCTACGATAAACTTCTAAATCTTCATCTGCAACTGTTAAACGACTACCTTTTTCTAAAGTTCTATCCACAAATAGAGGGTCTTGAGTAAGCATATCTCCAACAAAAGGTATCCCTAATTGTTGAATTTGCCAAGGTAATTTTGCAGCAGTAGAAAGAGGAGTATTTAAAATAGCTAAACGTTCAATTTTTTCTGGATTTCGTAACGCATATTGTAAACCTATCGAGCCTAAAAATCCTTGCACAACTAGATAAAAACGTTCAATTTCTAGACTATTAATTAATTCTGCTAAAACGTTAATAAAAGCTTCTGGTGTGTAGGGAAAATCTCTTTTATCTAGTTTAGGAGACAAACCACAACCTATCCAGTCCGGAGCGATCGCCCGATAACCTGCTTGAGCTAATTCAGGCATAATTATAGTCCAACTATGGCTTTGAGAAGGTAAGCCATGTAATAGTAATACTGGTAGTTTATCTGTTTCGCCATCTGGTTGAGCTTCTCTATAAAACCATTCGAGGGAACCGACTGTTATATTTTTTTTCTCAAGTGACACTTGTTTTATTAATTTTTTGACTAGATTAACTTGGCGATTATATCATTTTATTGGAATAATTGATGGGGATGAGATTAAACTACTTTATTTTGCAGGAAAAATAACTATAGCGTTTTTATTTGGGATATGGAAACCGAGTCCTATAAAAAAGGTATGGAGATATGGAGGTATGGAGGGAATAGTAAAGAAGGAAAAACAGCATTAAATAGTAGTCAACATCAGGATATGAAATACTCAAGACAGCACTTTTTTCTTAGAAGAAACCTCCATCTAGATTTACATCTCATTGAAAAACACTATACTTATAAAACATAGTAATCTGCGGATAGGTTGTAAAATTTTATCGTAGGGGTTTGGTCTCCAAACCCAAAGTAAAACTGGATGAAAAGATAGTTTTTTTCACGAATCGTTTCATGTTGCGAAGTTGATAAGCAAAATTAATTACACATCCGATTTACTTTCTGTTCCCAGTTAAGTTTTCCCTTTTCCCTCTCTCAACTAGGAAATTCCTAAAAGCACGACTACTTATAGTTATATGAAATACAAAAAAATGTGCTATTTACAAATCTCCCCATCTCCCTATCAATATTTCGTAGCAAGCATTAACGAATTTCATATTAGTTATTTAGAGATTAATATATTAAATCTTATTTTGAAGCACTGCTTAAAATTCGGTAATGTAGGATTTGAGATGATAGTATTCTCAGGGAATAATAATTAAAGGAAAATTTATGAAAATATTTATTAATCTAATAATTTTTTTCCTGATTTTTCTAGTTTAATTGGTAATTTTAATTCTTCTAGAAAATACATGATTTCAGAAACTAACCATTCTTTTTCTCTTTGACTTAAGTGGGAAAAAGCAAATATAAGACTAAGATTTTGTTCTAATTTGGCAATGTTTTCTACTTGACCTTGTTTTTGACAATGAAAGTACCAATTTTTCCAGTTAATTAAAAACTTATCTTTAAAAATTTGTATATCAGCTTTAATGCTCAATTTTACCTGTATATTGAATAATTGTACCACTATAAAAAACTGATATATATTGAGAATAAAGTCATTTAAAATTATCGAAAAAATCAGTAAATAGTAAATAAGCCAGAATAATTCTTAAAACCAAAACTTCGGATAAGCAAAACAACTCGATGGAATTTTAATAATTAAGCTTCTAGATGTTTTTTGCAAAGTAACTCTACTTTTTACAGGTTTTTTAAGAGGATATTTAACTACAGAATAATCATCAGAAATAATTTATGATTTATTACTAAGTACATTCAAGGCTTCTGTTGCCGACTGAAATCTATCTTCCCAGATCGGTTCTAATATTACTTCTAACCAATCTGCAAATTCTGGTGAAATTTCCACACAAGAACGAAAATCTATTTTCATTCTTTTTTGAGGTAGTTCATCTGGGAAACGATGGGTGAATAAATACAATAAAGTTCCACCTAAACTATATAAATCTGATGCACAATAAGATTTTCCTCTTAACTGTTCTGGAGGCATATATCCAATAGTTCCTACAAATGTTCCACTGAAAGATATTGTCTGACGATAAATATCTTGAACTGCTCCAAAATCCACTAAAAATATTTTTTCATCAGGTCGTAAAATAATATTTTCCGGTTTAATATCCCGGTGAATTATTGGCGGATTTAATTGATGTAAATAACTCAGAATTTATAAGATTTGAATTCCTACTTGTTTAACTTGCGCTTCTGTCGGATGCCAACCTTTTTCCACCCAAGTTGCTAAGGAATTTCCCGACAGTAATTCACGAATTAAATAAAACCATCTATCTTGCTCTGTATCGATATAAAAATAATTCAAATATTTGGGAATTTGAGGATGATGCAAATTGGCAATAACTTTAGCTTCCCTCTCAAAACGACTTTGGATTCCTATGGCAAAAACCTACGCCTATCCTGATGTAATGATAATTGAGGGTGAATTACAATTTCAGGAAGGAAGGCGAGATGCTCTAACTAATCCTATAATTATTGCCGAAGTTTTATCAACATCAACTGAGGATTTTTATAGAGGTAAAAAAATTGCTGCCTATCGCACAATTCCAACTTTTAAAGAATATATTTTAATCGACCAATATACGATGCAGGTTGAACAATTTACTAAAACAGAATCCGGACAATGGTTATTATCTGAACATAAAGGAGAGGATAGTAAATTATCTCTAAAATTTATTGATTTTGAGATTAATTTAGCTAATTTGTATGACAAAGTTAATTTTGATTTATGAACCTAATGTGTTAGGTTTCGTTCCTCAACCTAATCTACTAAATACTGAACTTCTCTAGTATGAAATACACCTACAGCAGATTTAAAACAAATATTAATTCAAACCTCTGTAGTCCGGACATCTTGCCTGCCAGTAGTGTAGGTGCTGGGGAAAATCCACCACTTCTTTAAGTTTTTACTCCTTTGAAACCTTCTTCTTTTTTCCTTATACAACCCATTTGGTATCTTTTACATTAGTTATAGCTGTCGCAGTTGCTCCGCCTTTCATGTCGTGCAGCGAAAGCGGAACGGAGTTCTATCCCCAAGAAACAATAGTATTTTTAGTTGAATAAAAAATCATGTAGGTTAGCAAACAAACCATTATAGTTAGATAGTATCATCATTTTTTCGGAAATGGAATCCAATTATTTTCATAAGCTTCACATAATGCAAAAGTTAGTGCTAGCTAACATGGCGATCTAACCGAATGCACCTTCTGATTCTAATCAGAGAAGTAATACCAAATTCATGCATAGGCGATCATATCTCAACATTTGTGATTATTCCTACAATAAAAAAATTATAAATTCGATAAATTATAAAAATTAAACATTTTTTCCTATTCTTTATTATGTTTTTCTTTCTCTGTTCCCCATTCCCTGTGTCGTGACTGTAGCAATATTTAATAAAATTGGTATAAGGGAGTAGGAGAATAGGGGAGTATTTTTCAATATTTTTCTTGTATTACCTCTATTCCACTCCCGACTCGTAACTCAAAAATTTAATCGCGGGCAAAAATACCAAATGGCTTTTATAAATATCATAAGGAGCAAAGCTTTAGAAATGAAGATCAACCTCCACTCCTGACGCTTTACTCCTCATCAGTCAATTTTTAACCGAAAAATTCAGCCAACCTAGAAATTCAATTCTGCAGCTTGAACTTTTTCTACCTGTTTCTTCTTCAAAACCAACATAATTTGAGCTAACATAACCAAGGCAAAAAATGCCATCAACCATTTAACTCGATTTGCATCTTGCAGTACAATTTCAGCATCTGCTTGACCAAAACCACCAACATTGGGGTCATTAGTAATAACTTGACCTGCTTCAACAGTATCTCCTACACCAACCAAAAGTTCAGGACCTGGAGGAACTGTATCTACGATAGTTTCACCATCAGCAGTTTCGATAGTAATTTGATTACCAACATATTCTTCAAAAGTAATGTCAGTAATCTTACCAGTAGCAGCGGCATTGTAAACAGTATTATTACTCTTATTACCAGCAGGATAAACCTGACCACGACCTCGGTTGCCTCCAGCATGAACAGCATATTTACCAAAGTGGATAGATTTATCTGTTGCTGGATCTGGAGATAACAGAGGGAATACAACCTCTTGGTATTCATCCCCAGGCATTGGTCCGAATAGAAGAATATTTTCTTGGTTTTCAGAGTAAGGCATGAAGTAAAGATCCGCGACTTCTTCTCGCCACTCTTCAGGTATTCTATCTTCCGGTGCTACTTTGAAGCCATCAGGTAACATCAATACAGCACCTACATTTAAGCCACCTTTACTACCATCTCCTAATACTTGTTCAACACTTGTGTCGTAAGGAATTTTGACAATGGCTTTAAATACTGTATCTGGTAGTACAGACTGAGGTACTTCTACTTCGGTAGGTTTTGCTCCAATATGACAGTTAGCACAAGCAAGTCTGCCTGTAGCTTCTCTGGGAGTTGCTGGAGCAGTTTCTTGTGCCCAGAATGGATAGGCATTTGCTGCCGGGGAACTTGTGAGAAATAGTGATATAGAAGCGATCGCTACTAACATTGTCTTGGCGATCTGCCTAACAAAACTACCCCATAAGGCTGATAAATTTATATTTGACATTATTTGTTATGTCTTCTCTCAAAAATCAAAAACTTCTGCAAATTTAACGTTATACCACCATTAAGCATTAGAGGTATAACGGATAGCAACTGTCTGCTTCAATGACTGATTGTTTACCAATCAAAAATTTTTTAAGCCCACCAAGGATCTTCCCCGGTACGGAAATCTGTTTCCTCCCATTGAGTGAATACCAGTTTATCATCACTAACATTTGCATGAACTAATGCTAGAGATAGAGGTGCTGGCCCTCTCACTACTTTGCCTGTACTGTCATACTGAGAGCCATGACAGGGACAGATAAATTTATTCTCACTACCATTCCAAGGTACTACACACCCTAGATGAGTACATACTGCATTTAACCCATACTCAGCTAAGGTTTGGTCTCCTTCAATCACTACATAAGTAGGGTCTCCTTTAAAACCTTGAGCTAAAGTTCGTTCTCCAGGATTGTGACTGGCTAAAAAGTCACTGACTATAATATCGTTACCAAGGGCATCTTTAGCTGTTATTCCACCACCAGTTCCACCACTAGATGGAGGAATAAAGTAGTTAACGACTGGATATAGGGCTCCAAGGGCTACCCCTGTCACAGTCCCAAAGGTGAGAAGATTCATAAATTGGCGACGCCCCATATCGGGTACATCTGGTGTTCCTTCTGCTTGAGCCATGAATACGTTGGGTGTTCTTTGTTAATTTACGTTAATTATGTGCAGACAAAAATATAATTGCTGTTAGCCTGCGACTACGGACAAGTTGACAATCTTCTATTAGATAGAACAATTCTGCCTTAAGGCCGTTTCCTGATTATTATTACATTGTTTTAACTTCTACTGTTATTATTAAGAAATGTAAATATTTTGTAGGCAATTAGCAATAGATTATTGAGTTATTGATAAAAAAAAATATATTATATCACAATAAAGCTGTGATAGAAACTAAACTCAATAGAAAATCTTAGGTGTGGATATGACGGGCGAGGAATTACACCAATTATTATTGGCAAAGTGGGGTAAGTCTTATGATATTCAACTACGACGGACAAAGGGCAAAATATTTGTGCAGGTGATGTGGAAGTATCTTGAACAGGTATCTTTCCCCATGACAGAAGCAGAATATTTTGCCCACTTAGAGGCCATAGCCACCTATATCAACGGTTTTGGTGGTGTAGAAACTGTCAAGAATTATATTGAGAATACAAAGGAAAGACCACGGTTAGGTAAGGCAGTTAGTATTCCTTTAGATTTAGGTGAGAGAGCATCAGAATGGATGGTAGAAGAATTTTGATGTGGCAGGAAAATCAAGACGCTATAAAATTCTTAAGCCTATTGGTACATCTCGATCTGGTTGTACTAGAGCAACTTCTCCATGCTCCATTACTACTCCTAGAACCAAAACTTCGGACATAAAGTTAGCTACTTGACGTGGAGGTAGATTTGTAACTGCTAAAATTAGTTTGCCCACTAAATCTTGAGGAATATACAGTTTTGTTAATCCAGCGCTAGATTTTTTCATCCCCAATTCACCAAAATCTATCCAAAGTTTATAAGCTGGTTTTCTAGCTTGAGGAAATTCTTCTACGGTGATAATTTTTCCCACTCTTATTTCTATATCTTGAAAATTATTATAAGTGATTTGACTCATTTTTTAATCTTCCCTGAGCAATATTGAATAGTATAAATTAGTTAAGTATTTTCAGTCTTGAATTGCCTATATTTCTAAATGATAAATAAGGGATAGTTGAAGCTATTTATTCAGATTAGACAAAAATTTGATAGTTGCAAAAAGAGTTTCATAATTAGCTCAAAGCAGACTATTTATTTATATCTAAATATTGTGTCCGGATAATTAGTGATAGAACCCCGTTCTACTTACGCGTTGCATGTCGCGTTTAATGTCGGCGATAGCCTAAAAGCGAAAGCGAAACAAAAAACTTTGCTCTCCCCATTCTGCTTGACGGAAAAATTTGGGTAGTTACGCCTGCTCTTTTAAGGGGATAAAAAGCGGTCGGAAAGCGGAGCATGACCTTAGGATGGGATGGCGAACTTCGGAGCGGCTCTGCACTCTTCGGGAAACCTCGCTTGCCTCCAATCGACCAAGAGAAAAGAATATTCCGTATTTCAAGCCTCCCTATTACAGCTATCCCTGATAAGGAACTCCTGAAAATCTTGTGGGAGGGTGGGGAGAGGGGGAAGAGGGGGAAGAGGGGGGAGTAAGAATCTTGGGGTGCATTTCTCACTTCTTTATGTCTAATTCAATACACTTTTCTGAGAAAAAAGCCTTTCAAAAGACTTATACATAACTTCTATTTAATGTCTACGTTTTATGTTAAGAAAGATGTTGATCATGCATAGCTATTACAGGAGGTACTGATAACTGATAACTGTTAACTGTTAACTGAAATGACTTTCTTTATCCCTCCTATTGCCTGTTACCTATTGCCGTTTATGATCGCTATTGAACCAGATATGATATAAATATGTGCAATAAAAAAAGGATAGAGATGATGAACGAGGTAGTAAATGCTTTACTAAAACTCAAAGTCTTTCGTGAATTTTACACAGAGGAAATTCAAGCATTCAGTAATTATATATCTCGCCACCAATTCTTAGCAGGACAAGTGCTAATGAAAAAAGGAGAAATAGGTACTTATCTAGGAATTATTCTCCAAGGGGAAGTCAATATTGTTGAAAATTCAGAAGTATTAGTAACTCGAACTGAAGGGGAATTATTAGGAGAAATAGCATTAATTCAGTCACAATCAAGAAGTGCTAATGTAGTAGCTGCTAGTAATGGGGAAGTAGCTGTAATTAGTTTTGATGATATTGAGAAAATCAAGAATACTCATCCGAAAATTGCGATTAAATTAATCAGTGTTTTGACAAGATCGACTTGGCAAAAATTGCAAGAAAGTAAAACAAAAAATACAAATAATTATATAGTTATAATTGCCAACGAAAATGAATACTATCCGGTTATAGATTTTATTGTTAAACATCAAGATTTTTGGCAAAGTCATCCAATAGCAATTACCCCGAAATTAGCCCATATCTTATCAACAGAAATTAATATCAACATCAACATAGGCAAATATCTAGATTATCAAAGGTTGATTGGAACAGAAACAGCAGTTGGTTCGCTGATTATGTCAGGAAATGTATCAGCAGTTATCTATTTAAGAACACCCATATTAGCAGTAAAAAACCAACTGAATATAGAAGCATTTTTAATATTGTGTGACGTTTATCAAGTACCTTTAGCAACAAATATATCAACAGCAAAGGCTATTTTGTATTACCTATAAAAGGATTAGCTGAAACCTATGAATCGGATATTTATAGAAATAGCAAATATATTTAATTTTTTAGTTCAAATCTTTCAAACAGAGATATTTGAATTAGGGAATCAATCATTCTCCATCAAGAATATTACTGAAATTATTTTCTCAATCATTGTAGTAATATTTTTATCCCGTACAATAAAAAAGTGGATGAATGAATGGATATTAGTTAGTCTAGGAGTAAAAAAAGGTACAAGAGAAGCGATCGCCACTATTATTAATTATATAATTACAATAGTTGGGGTTTTAATAGTTTTACATAACACAGGCATTGACCTAACTTCAATTACTGTGATTGCTGGTGCTTTAAGTATTGGTATAGGTATCGGACTCAAAAATATTGTTAGTAACTTTATTAGTGGTTTAACAATTCTGATTGCCCAACCAATTAAAGTAGGAGATTTTATCGAAGTTGATGACTTATCAGGAATAGTAGAAAAAACTTTAATCCGGTCAACTGTAATCCGCACTCTTGATGGTATTTTTGTCATTGTTCCCAATAATTGTCTGGTAGAAAAAGATATTATTAATTGGAGTCACAAAGACCCAAAATGTCGTCTACATATTCCTATTGGAGTTGCTTATGGTAGCGATACAACTTTAGTAACAGAAGCACTTTTAGATGCAGCTAGAAAGGAAAAAAAAGTCTTATCAAATCCTTCGCCAAAAGTTTGGTTTAAAGGGTTGGCAGATAGTGCCTTAAATTTTGAACTATTAGTTTGGATTAAATATCCTCCTCTCACAGACCCAATCAAAAGTTCTTTAAATTTTTTGATTGACTCAGAATTACGTTCCCGGAATATTGAAGTTCCTTTTCCTCAAAGAGATTTACATATTCGTAATATTAACGATTTAATTCAAAAGCATCAAAAAGCAGAGTTGACAACAGTTGAAGAAAATCAAAGGAACCAGTCAAATACCCTATTTAAAAATCAACCAAAGACTAAATACAAAGTCTCAGAATCGAATTTACGAGATTTATTACGACAGATTAGTTATTTCAGGAATTGTAATAGTATCGAACTACGAGATGTGATTGAAAATGGATATAGAAAAATTATTCCTAGAAGTGAAATAATCTGTAGAGAGGCAGAACCAGGAGACTCATTTTATATTATACTTTCTGGTTCGGTGGAAGTATTTTCAGAAAAGGCAAATAAGTATATTACTACTAGATACGCAGGAGAATTTATTGGAGAAATGTCACCACTTTTAGGAATTACTCGTACAGCTAGTCTTCGTGCTTTAGAAGATACAATATTATTTGTAGTAGACCAAGAAAATCTACAAAATCTTTTGGCAAAACATCAAAGACTAGCAGACAAAATTTCTGAAGAATTATCTCAACGTTTAGAGACTTTAAAAAACTTAGGACTATTGCATGACCAAACAACCTCCCAAAAAACAGCTCTGGTTTGGATTAGGAACCGAATTTATACTTTATTTGGGATATAAAGAAGGAGTCAGGAGACAGAATTTATGAGTCAGAATATTCTACAAATACCTATGTAAAATAACCAGTTTACTTTTGGCACTATGGGAGTAGGTAGTAGGGAAATGTTAATACTGTATAATTTAATTTGAAACCTTTTTTCAGCAAAGCATATTTTAGTAGAGTTGAGAGGGGAATTATAGAGGAGGTAGTCGGAAGAATTGTACCTTTATTTTTCTACCTTTGTTTGCCCAAAATGCTTGCCACAACTACTAATAGTTCAGTCAAGCCAGTATTTTTTATTTGCCAATTAACTTAACAACCAAACTACCTCCAAGATAAAGAACAACTACCGCTCCACCTAATAAACTTTGAGTCAAAGGGTCAGTTGAAGGGGTTAAAACAGCTCCTAAAACGGCAGACCCTAACAATACATACCGCCAACCAGAGAGCATTTGTTGAGAAGTAACTATTCCCACAATACCTAACAATAATTGTAGAATCGGAACTTGAAATGCTAATGCCGTACTAAACATTAATAGCAATACAAATTCAAAGTATCTTTCAATTGACCATGCTTGCTCTACTACTGCCTCACCGTAACCAATAAAAAATTTCAAAGCTGCTGGTACAATTGCAAAATAAGCAAATACTAATCCCAATCCAAATAAAACTGTAGATCCTAAGAAAATCGGTCCAAGAAATCGTCTTTCTCTAATAGTTAAACCAGGCAAGACAAATTTAACTATTTGATAAAGTATGAAGGGACTTGCTAATAGAAGACCACTATAAGCAGCTACTTTAATAGTGACAAAAAAGTATTCTCCTGGAGCAAGTTGAAGAAATTTTACTCCCTGAGCAGGAATTTCTAGAAATTTGACAATGGGTTTAACTACAATGAAGCAACCTATGATACCTACTACTGCTGCTATTAAAGAATAAAATATCCGCATTCGTAACTCTTCGAGATGGTCAAAAATAGACATCTCAACTTCATCAGGAACTTGGTCAAGATAATCATTTTCTTCTGAATTTTGGTGATCGCTTAAGGGTGGCGAAGCAATATTGCCCACTTTACCATCATTATCAGACCTAATCTCTGGATCTTTTAAACTTATAGGAGTTAAATTATTGTTATTTGAATCCTCTGGAGGAGTATTAATTTCTGGAGGTGTCATTTCAGTTATCACTTATCAGTTATCAGTACCTCTGGCTAAAACCAGTGCCTTGAAATACATAAGGCGAATATTTTCTCTTGGTCGATTGGATATGCTTAGGTAACCCATCCATCCCATCCGTTTGTCATGCTCCGCTTTCCGACCGCTTTTTCATCCCCTTAAAAGGGGAGGCTTGAGACCTTATTTTTTGGTCATATTTATTTGAGATTTTATATTAATTATACATAAAAGTT
>NZ_JAAHGT010000539.1 GCF_010672385.1 Okeania sp. SIO2F4 | reverse complement strand
GCGTGCCACTCCTCAAAATCTGCTGTTGACAAATGGGCTTTACCCTTATTTGCGTACCACTGAGCATTACCGACAATATAGTTTTTAGCTTCTGGTGTAAGAGGACTATATATCTGTACTGCGTAGGATTTGCTAGATACATTTTTTAGACCTTCCTTCAAAAGTAAACCGTGCAACTTTCGTCCCGAATAATTATCAAAAGGTGGATTAGGTGGTTCTTCTTCAAGAGCTAGAACTGTAGATGTCAAAACTTTCATCATCAGCAATGGAGCGATTGGATGAAAAACTAAAACAGAGCCTTCAAAATCTTTGAGTGCAATCCTTACAGCTTTTTTAGTCACTCGCTTCTGCTCTTTCAAAACCCTTTGATGATCGGTAACATAAGCAAAGCAGTTCCCAAAAAAAACCAGGTCAAAGCTTTCATCTGCAAAAGGTAGTGAGTAGAAATCTCCAACCTGAAAATCTATTATTTCTTTATCTTGCTTTGTAAGATTTTCAGCAGCATAACCGATCAAGTCTTCATCAATATCAAGCCCTACGATCCGACCATTGGGCTTTATTTTTTCATATAGTAATGATGTCCACAGGCCAGGCCCACAACCCTAGTCCAAGATACTATGACCTGGACTAATGTTCAAATCATCAACCATCTGGCTCCTGTGTAATTCTTTTGCTTTGTGATGATCGATGAGCCATTTTAATCCCCAATTAACATATTCTCCACGTTTGTTGACATCTTGTGACATTTTTTACCGAATAATTAAGGTTTAAAGTCTCTCCTTTAAAGAAGAAACAAGAAAAAATTTTCATGATTAATAATTACCTCTCCTTGAAAAGGAGAGGTAATTATTAATTATTAATTATTAATTGTTGAACTCTTTGGTTTCATCTTTATCTATATTAAAAGTTAATGTGCTGAAAAATGCTTAATTCCCACTACTATACTAATTAAAGTGATGTTAGAGACTCTGGACTTAGACCTTTCCCTGGACAAAGATACCTACAAAACACAGCTAGAAACATTGATGCGACAGTTGCGATCGCTACAGACAGCTTGTTGGCAAAATAAATTACCTATGCTGATAGTATTAGAGGGTTGGGCAGCAGCAGGTAAGGGCGCTCTAATTAAACAAATAGTCGGATATATGGACCCACGGGGATTTGTTGTTCATCCAATTTGGGCTACTACAAAACAAGAGGAGCAATATCCTTTCCTGTGGAGGTTTTGGCAAAGAATTCCTAGAGCAGGACAAATCGTGCTATTTTATCATAGTTGGTACACCCATGTCTTAGAAGACCGATTGTTGAAAAGTGTGTCAGAGGCAGATATACCAATAATTATCCGACAAATCAATGCTTTTGAACGTCAGATGGTCGATAATGGGGCAGCGATCGCCAAATTCTGGATTCATCTGAGCAAAAAAGAACTGAAGAAGCGTCTCAAAGAAACCGCTGATGACCCATTGAGAGCTTGGCGAGTCAGAAGTCAAGACTGGCAACAAGCTAAAAATCATGAAAAATATACTGCTTTTGCGGAGGAAATGCTGATTCATACCAGCACAGGATTTGCTCCCTGGACTTTAGTTGAAGGAAACTCTCAACGTTGGGCAAGAGTCAAAGTCCTGACAGAAATTGTTTCGACATTGACTCAAGCTTTAGACCAAATGCATATTAGGTTACCACGACCAAATAATCCTCTTCAAGAACAACTCAAACCCACGGAACAAGATTTTTTGGCTCAAGTAGATTTGACCCAATGCTTGTCGCCAAAACAGTACAAAAAATCTTTAAATGAGCAGCAAGAGCTTTTAAGTAAACTGCAATTGGAAATATACAAACATCAAATACCAGTTTTAATCATATTTGAGGGATGGGACGCTGCTGGTAAAGGTGGGGCAATTAAACGGTTGACGGATAACTTGGACCCTCGCAGCTATGTAGTTAATGCTTTTGCTGCACCAACGGAGGAGGAAAAAGCCTATCATTATCTTTGGCGTTTCTGGAAAAGGTTGCCAGAAGCAGGAAAAATTGGTATTTTTGACCGCAGTTGGTATGGTCGAGTATTAGTGGAGCGAGTGGAGAGATTTGCCACAGAGTCAGAATGGCAGTGTGCTTATCGGGAAATTAATGAGTTTGAGGAACAATTGACCACTGCAGGTTATGTTTTGGTCAAGTTTTGGTTACATCTAAGCCCGGAAGAACAGCTAAGGCGGTTCACTGAGCGACAAAACGACCCATTTAAACAGTATAAACTTACTGAAGAAGATTGGCGCAATAGAGAGAAATGGCAAGTTTACGAAGTAGCTGTAAATCAAATGATTCAGCGTACAAGTACACCAACAGCTCCTTGGACTTTAATTGCGGGTGATAATAAACGTTATGCTCGTGTTAAAGTAATCCAAACAGTGACAGAAAAATTGGGTTTGAAGCCTCGCCCATAAGCGGGCGACTTTTTAGTTGATTTTGTTTGAAAAAAATATATTATCCTAAATGTTAATTAAAAAGTCATATTGTGAAAGCTAGATTTAAGTACCGTATATATCCAACACCAGGACAAAAATACCGATTAGCAAAGCTATTTGGTTGTGTTTGCTGCGCAACGCTGCGCGAAGGTGTTGTTTGGAATGATAGTCTAGCTTGCTCTCAAGAAAAGTACAAGTCAGGAGAAAAGAAGTCTTACTTATCTGAACTACAAAAACAGTTTATTACTCAGGCTAAAAAGACTGAATATAGAGAGTGGTTAAGTGAAGTTTCAGTTATACCATTACAGCAGTCATTAAACAATTTAAACCAGGCTGATCAAAACTTTTTTCAGCTAGGGACGTTTCATGCAACGTCCCTAGGTAAGAGAAAAGGCAAACCAGTTAAACCTCCTAAATTCAAAAGCAGAAAATCAAAACAGACTGCCAAGTTTACCTTGAGGGGATTTAAAATACACCAAGACAAAGTTTCCCTATCTTCGCTAAATAAACTCCAAATAATCTGGTCTAGGGAGTTACCGACTATTAGCGAAGCTCGTCTGTTAGCAAAGTTCCTCCTTTTAGGCAACATTCTGCAGGAAAGAAGGCAAGAGGTACTATCATCAATAACAGTCATCAAAGATTCTGCTAATAGATATTTTCTAAGTTTTGTAGTAGAAATTAATCCTGAAACTTTACCTCAAAGTGAATTATCAGTAGGCATAGATTTAGGTATCAAGACTTTTGCCACTTTAAGTAATGGCGAAAAAGTTGATGCTCCTAAGGTACTCAAAAAACGAATTAAGAAGTATCGAAAATTAAGCAAGTCATTATCTAAGAAAACTAGAAGGTTTAAAAGGTATGAAAAAGCCAGATTAAGAGTTGCTAAATTTCATGCTAAATTGAAAGACACTAGGACTGATTTTCAGCATAAATTATCTACTGAAATAATTTATCAAAACCAAACAATTGTTTTAGAGTATTTGAATGTTTCTGGTATGGTAAAAAAGCGGTGCGACCCCACGACGACGTTAGCGTTAGCGTTAGGGAAGCTCCTCTGCAAGAGACAGCTCCTCTGCAAGAGGCAAGTCGCAAGCGGTCAGATCCCGCGTCGGCGTAAGACGCAAGCGATCGGATCCCGCGTCGGTGTAAGACGCAAGGGAATGCTGACCAAGAGAGGGAATGCTGACCAAGAGAGGGAACGTGCACCAAGAGATCGCAAATCATCCAGAACCATATCAGATTTAGGATGGAGAAAATTCAGAAAGTTTTTAGAGGCAAAAGGAGAAAAATACGGTCGTGATTTTAGAGTAATTAGTCGTTGGGAACCTACAAGTCAAAAATGTTCATGTTGTGGTTTCCATGGAGGCAAATTAGACTTTTCAGTTAGAGAATGGGAATGTCTTAATTGTGGTAGTAAGCACGACCGTGATGAGAATGCAGCAATAAATATATTAGTCGCCGGAGGGCATTCGGAGACATTAAATGGACGTGGAGGCAAGCTTAACCCACCCCCATCCCCTCTCGGGAGGGGAGTAAGAGGGGTGGGTCCAGCAGCCTATGAAACGTCAACCCGCCGAGGAGCTAAGGCTCAGTAGGAATCTCCGTGCCTTTAAGCCGGAGAGGATGTCAAAGAAGCAATTAATTATCAACTGAAGTTTTGCTAAAACCAGTTGACTTTTATTTTTATATACGGGAAATGCTGCATCAATACAATCACTTGATTAAGCAAAAAATCCCAATTTTCTCAGGACAAAAATCAAAAAATTATGCTGATAATCTTAACCAGAATAGTATTTTGTATACTATTAATTTGTATAATTAAATCACTTTGGGACAATTCAGGTGGTGATAAGAGAAACTTAATTTCTAAGTTATTACTTGTATTTTCAATTATTCTGTTAATACTGGCATTTTATGCACCAGATAGTCCGGTAGGTGCTGCTGTTTTTAGGTTTCTAGCTTTTGCATTTAAACCACTTGGTTTTTCGATTATATTGTTGGTTTATGCTACTACTCTAATATCGGGTGGAGGGATAAAAGGTCCAGCACCAACCCTGATTATTACAGCATTAATAGTTCTGATAATTACTAGCGCACCAGTATTTGCTGTATGGGCAGCTCAAGAAGCGGAAGAAGATGCTATAGAAGTAGTTGGTTCCTCAGCTTGTTGTAGTGAAACAGCAGATGCAATTGTATTATTAGGTCAAGGAACAACTCAACCAATAATACCAGATAGAATACAAATTCAGCTTACTAAAACGGCAGAGCGTATTATTTATGCGGCTCAATTATATAAAAAAGGTTTAGCTCCTTACATTATAGTAAGTGCTGGTCCAAGAATTGAAGATGATGTTAATACAGTTGAAGCTGTAGATATCAAGAGAGTTTTAATTGAATTGGGTGTTCCAAGATCGGCTATTATTCTTGAGCCAAATGGAGCGACTTTGCATGAAAGTGCAATTGAAACTCGTGAAATATTAGATGAAAGAGGTTTAGAACCTGTTGTTATTCTTGTTACTTCTGCTATTCAGATTCGTCGTGGTAGTTTAACTTTTACTCGAGAAGGAATGAGGGTTATTCCCGCTCCCACAGATTTTAATGCTGTTAATCCTTATGAAGATTCTACGTATCGTTTTGTACTAGCAGATTTTCTACCTAAAGCAGAAGCACTTTTACTAACTACTGAAGTTTGGGAAGAATATTTGGCATTATTTTATTACTTCCTACGCGGTTGGTTAGCTCCTGGTTTCTAAATAACCATTTTTGTAAGCATTCAGCCGTCAGCTTCATTACCTTTAAAGCAATCGAGTCGTTTTTGTGCTTCAATTTTATTGTTGAAAATGTAGTAGAAGTTAAACAAATGCTTGCTTCATTCATTAAAAAGCTGACAGATGAAACCTAATAGCTGAATGCTTAACTATTTTTTTTCTTTCATACAATTTAGTTTATGCCCCACTTAAAACTTTGAGAGAAAGGGGCATTTTCATTTCATTAATAGTTATACCAAATCTGGTTGCTCAAATGTGTTCTAAAAAATTGTAGTTAACCCATTTCAATATTATTCAAAAGATATTTCTAATTGGTCATAATTACTAGGGTATTTAGCTGTCGAATTATTTTCTGAATTAGCAGGTGGAGGTTCAGATGTAGGTGTAGATGGTTGGTCATTTATACTTTTTTGACCACCTGGTACTAAAAAAGTAACAATAAACCAAATACCTAAAAATATAAGTAATAATAGAGTCACAAAATCTTTTCCTGGAGGTGTCTTTGGTGGTTTATCTTTGGGTTTTTCGAGTTTAACTTTAATAGAATCAGTTTCAATAGTATTATCGTCTTTTACGTTGAATGTAAGAGAAAATTGCTTGCCCATATTTGTTAATCCTATTGTGGCAAATATTATAGTCAAGATATTAAGATCATTGTAGTAATATTTTGAGTTTAATTTCAGACAAGATTATTTAGTAGTCATAAATTTACCGAAAAATTGGTTCTCAAGGCTCGCCCTTATAGGGCGACTTTTTAGTTGATGAGTGTTTCAATAAATATGTTATCATATATCATCCTAGATGTTAGTTGAAAATTCAGATTATGAAAGCTAGATTTAAGTATTGTATCTATTCAACACCGGGACAAAAATACCGACTAGCAAGGCTATTTGGTTGTGTCCGTGTTGTCTGGAATGATAGTTTGGCTTTCTGTCAAGAAAAGTACTTCTTAGGAGAGAAAAGACCTGTTAACTCTGAGCTACAAAAACAGTTTATTACTCAAACTAAAAAAACTGAAGACAGAGAATGGTTATTAGAGGTTTCTGCTATACCACTACAGCAATATTTAAATGATTTAAACCGTAGGGGCGATTCGCGAATCGCCCCTACTAGATATTTTCTGAGTTTTTTAGCAGAAACTTTACCTGAAACTGATAATTCAGTAGGTATAGATTTACGAATCAAGACTTTTGCTACATTCATTCAGTAATGGTAAAAAGGTTGATGCTCCTAAGCCACTTAAGAAACGAATTAAGAAGTAGCCTGTTGCCTCCTCCGGAGGAGCTGCGCTAACGAAAGTTAAGTAAGTCATTATTTCAGAAAACTAGAGGCA
>NZ_JAAHGT010000538.1 GCF_010672385.1 Okeania sp. SIO2F4 | reverse complement strand
GTGGACTCCATCCGTGGTTGGGATGTTTTTTCATATACTACTTCAATTATATAGCAACCAGTGGCAGGTACCCCAACTGACTTCAACTACAGTATCCACAACTACAGGTATGCATGATTTCACTCATTGATAAGTGACAAATACCATTTTTCCAACTTGCTCTATAGACTGATTCCTTTGAATATATAACTACATTTCTACCTTTGGTTTTGTCCTTATATTTGGGTATTTTGGGCTTGCCCAAAAACTTACAGGGATGTTTTGACCATTCTTTTATAGCGTGAAAATAACCACGCCAAGTTGCAATCAAGCATTTGATTATTTGTTTTGATACTTTAGTTGGTAATGCTAATCGGCATCGCTATCTTTGGTGGCGTGGTACAGTTTAGTTAAATCCAGACTTTTTGAGAAAAGTGAAAAAATGCTGACGACAATAATAATTAGCCAAATTATACAAGTTTTTCGACTTAAAGGCTAACTCATCACAAACTCGCCAATACTGATGTGTTCGGTTAATAATATGTCTGTCAACCAGTCGCATTCACTCCCTATAATTCATCTTAAGTTATTACCTGTTAATATTACAACATTTTTCTACAAATAGCAACTATAGCGCTACGCATTAAGGCTCTTGACATTTCGCGCATCCTGAAACCCTTTAACAGTTTACTATTCCCTCCATACCTATTCCCTATTCCCGATTCAAGTAGCGCTATACTTTATACAATTTTCATTCAACAGTTAATCACCCCTACCTCCTAGGAGGAGAATAATTGATAATTTATGCGCGATAATTGATTTTATTTTTTATAATTGCAGATGTCTATTAATTAATAAAGTTATAATACTGTAGTGGTATGACACACCAAAATGTGGCAATAGTAGGGGCGGGTTCCGCGTTAATATTGAGGCTTAACCAGAAATAAAATTAACCCGCCCCCCAATGATACAATGTACTATTGTAGCTATGTCGGTCTAGTAGGTTGGGTTTTGCTCCGCAACATGAAGAAGCAGTAGGGCAACCCGACATACAAAAGGGGTTTGTTGGGTTTCGTTCCTCAACCCAACCTACAAAAAGCTAATTTTTTTAATTATTATGATTATATAATTTCAGGAGTAAAAAATTATGGATCGTGGAAAAATTGTGGCTATTATTACTGGGGTAATTTCTATCGCCTTGGCGATCGCCTATTTAATTCTTGTGCAACTATTAGATTTACGAGGTCCTGAAATGATACCCGCTCCGACTTCAATATTACCTTTTGTTTTTTACAGCGGTTTTCATTTCAGTAGTAGGGGCGATTCGCGAATCGCCCCTACAGGATTTTGGTTGTGGTGATGTGGTTCATCAATCTGAAAAGTGCTGTAAGTAAGGGCACTTTTTTCAAAGTAGTGATTTCCTCAGTCTACTCTTTATTCTTGTTAGAAGATAAACTGCAAAAATCACTACTAATTTATAGTTACCTTAATTTTTTTGTTCAATATAAATCATGGGAGTTTGGATAGGAATACCAGTAGTTGAATAAGTCCAACCTAATATAAAATAATCTTCGATAGCATTTTCAATTACCATTTTTGAATGGTCGTAAACTGGCACAACAAAATTTTTAATATATTCCTCTACCGGTTCATCCAGACTAATTAGAATAGCCTTACGAGCAATTCGATAAATATGCTCCATAGCTGTTTTAGCATCTTCAAGCAACAGTAATGCACTTAAAGATCAAACAAAATCCTAGGACTGGGAATCAATCTCAGGCAAAGCCTTTTCTATAGGTTTTTGAATAGTTTTATAACCCCTTTTAGCTGCATATTCCAGTATTTTAGCCGAAACATCAATACCTGTATATTCAAAATTTCCCTGCAATAATTGACTCAAAAAACCTGTACCACAACCAATATCTAAAATACTACCTTGATGGTAATTATATTTATGAAATATTTTAGCTGCCTCATTGAGATACTGTACATTACACTTGGAGTCTTTTAGCACATCATCATAGTTGGCAGCTAAATTATCATAAAATTCTTCAGGGGAAATTTTATTTAGCATAAATTTATAGTTCAAAATCGACTTATATACCACCCCGTATAATATGATCGATAGGTAACATTAAATGTTAAATCTTTATTAAACTATGTACCGAAAAATTAAGGCATAAAGCCTCTGCATTAATGGAGAAAAAAGAAAAAAAATCTGTTTACCCAATCTTCTTCTGATAGAGAAGAAGTAATATTAATTGTTAATTATTAATTGTTGAACTTAGTTTTTTTGTTCAATATAAATCATCCGAGTTTGGATAGGAACACCTTATTTACTTAGATTTATACTCTACTAACACTACTTTTTTTGTCAAATAAAATATAACAAGTTTACTATAGCTAAGTGCTAACTATAGCAATTTTCAATAATTAGTAAAAATCCTAAACTCCCTACTCCCTACTCCCTACTCCCTATTCCCTATTACTGATAAATATTAGTTGCCTTAATCATGTGATAAGCAACAAGCAACTGAGTCAAAGCCAGAGGATAACTCTGAAGCAACTCCCCAGTTGTACCAACTAACTTACCAATATCTGGGTTTCCTTTCGGCGAACAAAAATCTTTTAAATAAGGCGTGTCTTGACAGAGAATTATCTCTAACTCATTTACCTGTTCCTTAGTAGCATGACTATCAATTTCTAAAACATCCACTGGTTTACCCATATCCCGGTCTAACCCCAAACGGACTGCTGGCTGAAAACTAGGACTACCTTGACCAATAATCTCTAGAAAATCTGGGTGAGGAATAGTTGGTCTAAGCACTAAGCGTACATGAAGTTGAGAGCTATTTTCATCATTTGAAGGAGGATAGAAAGTAACAACTACATCTGCCCACTTACGTTGGGGACGGATAAACGCCTCCGAGTCTACTTCCCGTTTTTCCATCTCTTTCAGAACTTGTGCCTCAGTGTAGCCACGTTTCATCGTATCCCGTTTTACTTTCCATTTCGCCCTTAATTCTTCTGGTGGTGCAAGGTACACCTTCACATCGTAACAATCCCTTGCCCCCCTAGTCGAATAACCCAGTAGTCCTTCAACAATCACAAATTTGTTAGGCTTAATATATTCTGGGGGGTCAAATTTTCCAGTTGAGTGATTATAAATAGGTTTGAGAATTGGTTGTCCGGTACGCAGCAGGGTTAGATGTTGCTGCATTATATCAAGATGGTTACAGTCTGGGTGGAGGGCAGTAATACCTATTTCAGCTCGTTGTTTTCGATCATAGCGATGGTAATCATCTGTACAGATAATAGTGACATTTTCTGGCCCTAATACTTGAGCTATTCCTCTAGTCAAGGTAGTTTTACCCGCAGCACTATCACCCACAATACCTAGGATTATTGGACGATTAGTCATAATTTTATTCTCCCTGTACCGGACAATGGCCTATATGGCACAGCCTTAAATTTTCAGTAATAATTAATTTTATGGTCTATTTGGCACTAGGGGCAAGATTTTTGATAATCAAAGGAAATAGGAAGTATAGGAGAAGTCAGAAGTCAGAAGTTCAATTCTTGTAAATAAAATTTAACTTATGAGGGGTTCGGGGAGCTATAAGTCCCGCGCTCTACCGGAACGGTGAGCGTCAGGATAAATGGACTGCTTGATCGAACTGATACAAAGCGTCACATAGGGTGACAAATTGATGTATACGGACGTTGCATAACAAAAATGCGTTTCATGTCGCGCAGCGAAACGTCCCTAACCGTCGGCGGTTACTCATCCACAGGCAGTGTCGGTTCCTGACCCTCCGATTTACGGTCGGGCAATTGGAATTGACCTAGGATTGGAGCGATTCTTGACTGTTTCGGATGGCAGCTTTCAAGAGCGTCCTAAGTTTTTCAAGTCGATGCAAGGCAAGCTGAAATTGCTGCAAAGCAGAGCGGCGCGAAAACAGAAGGGTTCTCAAAACTGGGAGAAAGCACAGACGAAAGTAGCCAGAATCCACCATCGCATTGCTAACTGTCGCAAAGACTTTCACCTGAAAACCGCACATAAGTTGTGTGGGCGCAAACTATTTTGGCAGAAGACCTCAAGACCAAAGGATTGACGCGAGGGATGCTGGAAAAAGACTGTGTAGATGCCGCATTTGGACAATTTTTGTCTTTGACAGAATGGGTCTGTTGGAAGCGTGGGGTGTACTTTGCCAAAGTCAATCCCAACGGCACGAGCCAAACCTGCCCCAACTGCTTTACTACTGTCAGTAAGGGACTGCAAATCAGAGAGTATCATTGTCCTGAGTGTGGGTATCGGACTCACCGGGATTGTGCAGCAGCAGAGATAGTATTGCATCGTGGATTAGAGACTGTAGTAGCCCAGGGACTCTGGGGAACTGAAACAGCCTGTCAAGTCGGTCTGTCGGGGGTCTATGACCTAGACAAGTGGCGTGGGGGCAGGAATGCTCAATCGTGAGGTTGGGTCAGCGTTGGGAGAATGTCATTTACATTGAATATAAGGCTTCCATACCCAGCCTACTTGTTGGGGATTGGCCGTAGAGCTAACGTAAACCCACTTTGTTTGAGACTGTTGCCCTGCTGGTGGCTGTGTAACTTGTAGTTGAGTACCTTTTTGAAAAACATAGGGCATAGGGTTACTTCGAGGATTGGGAAAATCTTGAACTGGAATATTAGGGGAGTCAGGCCAACCTGTAACTTGACACATTGTGCCAATGGGTATTCCACCTGTCGTACTACCTGTATTGGGTAGTTGTGAAGCAGAGCGTGTATCGCAATTTTGTAGATAGGGAGTATATACCCAACCTTGAGCATTATTAGGTCCTGTCACTTGCGTCCATTGTCCGTCATTCGACCTATTGATGACTGTTACAGGAGTTCCATTATTAAAAAAGGCAATATTATTACCACTACCTGGTCGATCTCGAAAATCTACACCCTGACGGTTATCTGCTGGTGAAGACTGAAGCTGACAAACCTCTTGTTGTTGAGCAATTAATATTTCATTTGTGCCGTTAATTGCTGGAGTCCACTGGTCTGCCTTAGCAATATTTGGCATTTGGCTTCCTAATAAAGATAGAGAAGCAATTGTTAATATTCTTAGATAATTTGGCCTTTGCTTGATGTTATTTTGCATAAATATTCTGAACTATTTTTAATTACAAGTTTAGCTACCAACTATATAAGTCTATATTTCGGATATTTTGATTATTCTTAAGACTTTATTTAGATGAAAATACCTTTTTTAAAAAAGCAGTATAACCCATAATAATTTTGATATTTTAATACTAAATTACCTTAATTACAAGGGAAGTTTAGTAACTTTAAAAATATCCTAATTGACTTTTTAAGTTCTCTAAATATGAGACCGGGAAGATAGGGAAGTTAACGAAATCAGAAGTCAGAAGTCAGTAGGGGCGAACGGCCGGAAAGCCCCTACAGAAGTTGTTTTTGTAACGGCGATTTGAGCAAAGCTCCAAAAACGTTTTGCCGATCGAGGCGGCGTTGCGCAACCCAATTATTTTGATAAGAAAAACTAGGATTTTTGTCTAAGCATAAAATCGTATCAAGTTAGTTGTTCCAAGTGAAGTAAAAAGTCAAAAGTAAGATTTTATTGACTCAAATCTAAAGTTTGAAAGCATTTATAACATTCTTTTTTTTAATTGGTTAAATTAAATTGGTATGATACAAATTCCTAAAAATAATACTATGGTTGGGTAAGATTTCAATTATTAAGTAATTAATACGACAAAATGACCTTTTTGATAACTATTAGCTAGTTTGTGTTAATTATTAGACATCTCCAGAAAAGTAAGTGTTCTCTGTCTCAACTAGGAAATTCCTCAAAGCACAACTACTTATAGTTATTTAACTTAAGAGTGAGACATTAAGCTACACAATAATCACGGATAATTTCATCTAAAGATTTATGTGCATGAGCATACATTCTGGCTTTCTTTAATGCACTGAAATCATGTTCAATATCATTTTAATCAGGAGAATATTTGGGAAGGAATATTACTTGATGCCCTGCCTCTTCTACCATTTCTCGTTCTTACATTTTTGCGGTGGATTGGAGCATTATCCATGATTAAGACGCTCGATAATTTCTAATGATGGTAATAAATATTGTGATAACCATCCTTCAAAACCTTCTGCATTCAAACCAACTGTGAATATTATTGGGGCAATTAAGTCATGCATTTCTTTTTCTTCTCCCTGCTACTAAGTTTTCTCTTTTTCCTCGCTTTCTTTGTCTGTCTCCATAAATTTTCTTACCTCTTTTTGACCGAGCATAAATACAAGTACTTATCTCTTCAAATCCTGATTCATCAATATATACTAAACTTTTTTTTTATTAATTCTCTCAAGGCTCTATAATACTTTATTCTTTCTTCTCTATTTCTTTCTTGATAACGAAGTTCTTTTTTTTTTCTAGTTATTTTCATTTTTTTCAGGGTAGTCCAGATTGCCGTTGTACTGACTCCAAATTTCTCTGCTATGAGTTTTAATTTTACTTCCGGATTTTCCTTTATATATTTTTTTAATTTTTTCCAATCTAGTTTTCTGTGAC
>NZ_JAAHGT010000537.1 GCF_010672385.1 Okeania sp. SIO2F4 | reverse complement strand
TAGTTAGAACCATGAATTTTTTCTGGTGGGCGATCAGTAGGAAATCTGCCAGTACGAGGTCCAATGACTAATAAAGCTGCCAAAGAAACCCAGCCACCAATACTATGAACAACAGTTGAACCTGCAAAGTCAATAAAACCACGTTGTCCAAGCCAACCTGTTGATAAGCCTATATCAACTCCATTCCAGGCCCAATGACCAAATATGGGATAAATAAAACCTGAAACTACGGAGGCAACAAATAGATAAGCAGCAAATTTCATTCGTTCAGCTACGGCACCAGAAACAATAGTTGTAGCTGTGCCACAGAACATAGCTTGGAATAAAAAGAAGGCTACGTCAAAAGGTTGCAGATCGGTTGCCAAGAAAAAATTACTATGGCCAACTAATCCAGAATATGAAACCCCAAACATTAAGGCAAACCCAAAACCCCAAAAACAGGCAACTGAAATACCAAAATCAGTTAAGTTTTTAATGGCAACATTAATACTATTTTTTGACCTAGTAAGTCCCGATTCTAAACACATAAATCCAGGCTGCATTAGAAATACCAATCCAGAGCAAAGTAAGATCCACAAAATATCAATTTCCTCGTAGGTAGACTGAGATTGTGAGGTTGATAGATTGTTAAATCTGGGTTTATTTTTTCTCTTAATAACAGTTTGAGGATTATAGAAGTTTTGGGGTTTGATAAAATATTCTTCTGAAGATTTAGAAAAAATGGATTTTTCTGGTTGAAACTTAGAATTTTTCCATACTTTACCTTCTTTGATATAAGTTAGTTGTTGATGATTATCTATATATATATTTATTACTGACCCGTATAAAATGGTTAATGTTAGAGCCAGAAAGAATAAAATAATCCCTAAAATAGATTTTCGACGCATGGATTCGGGTCTTAGACCTTTATTTAGTTGGTTTTGTAGTAAGTATTTTCTGTGGTATGCTGCCCATTCATATCGCACAGCGAAACAGCAGTCAGTTGTTAACTATTTGTTACTAGCACAATAGAGATAAAAAGTGGGAATTAGTATTGAGAAGCATCTAAAAAATCAAAATTATGGGCAATTAAAAAAAATGATACCAAATCCGGTTTACATAGGAGGTTTATTGTAAGGGCAAGGCAGAAGGCACTTATGCTGAGGGCAGAAGGGTTAGAAGCAATTGGACAAATTCGCTTTTCATAACCGGATTTGGTATGAAATAAACTGATACATTTACCGATAAAATTACAGAAATTCTCTAGACTGAATTGTCAAATTTGACGTTGATTTTTATAGCTGAATACTTAAGTTGTGTATAAGAACATAAATTTATTTATATTTGATATAAATATAGTAGATATTTGAGGTTGAAAAAAGTAGAATATAATAATTATTATACTGGTCATTTCAGTTATCAGTTATCAGTTATCAGTACCTCTAGCTGAAGCATTCGGGTTACGATTAAGGAATAGCCTCTTTTTTTATCCCTTTAAAAAGGGAGGCGCATACCCACAATTTTTCAGTAAGGTAAAAAGTTATAGGTATTAGAAAACTCTTAAAAACTTAACATAAGAGAATAAAAACAAATCTGCCGTTTCACAATCAGGAATAATCGAATCCGAAAGTAGATATTTTTGGACAACTATTTCCTGAATATATCTACAGTTGAAAAACTCCGATCATTCTTTAATGTTAAAACCCACAAATCTACTTAATGACTCCGAAAAATACTGTATTCAAATTCAATATAGAGGATAATTTTTAACTTTATTCAAAGTTGATTTTGGTAGTATTTAAGAATACAGAAGTCCTGATATTGAAGTTAGTGGGATAGATGCTCTAAGGTTAAATTTGATTGTATATCCATATTCAGTATATCATATTTTTAGCCCAATATAGTTAATATTCATAGACATAACAAAGCAATCAGCGATTTTTATATTTTTCGCTGATTGCTCTTTATAAAGTTGACATATTTTTGCTCTAATTATGGTCTGATAAGTAGTAAATTATCAGACAGAAAAAGTATGAGTTAGTTAAATTGAGTCTTACTTCTGACTGAAAGCTGCCCAGGTCTTTTGATTAACTATCCCATCAGCCTTCATTCCTTGAGATTTTTGAAATTCTTTAACTGCTCCTGTAGTTTTCACTCCAAATACTCCATCAATTGGCCCTGGATTAAAGCCCATTTTTTCCAGACGAATTTGTAAGGTTTTGACTTTAGAACCCTTGTCTCCTTTGGCTAATATCTTTTCTATTTCGACTACTTGATTTTGCCTTGGGATTGGTAATTTTTCTCTTTGAATGGTTCGACGAGAGGCAAATGATGGTTGAGCTAAAGCTGTCCAAGTGGCCTCATCAACGATACCTGTGACACTGAACCCCGCGGACTTTTGAAAAGCTTTCACTGCTTTTGTTGTACGGGCACCAAATACGCTATCTACAGCACCTGGGTTAAAACCTCTAGCTTGCAAACGTCTTTGTACTGCCCATACTTCTGCACCTCGGGAACCCTCTGATATATTCTTTTGATTTTTTTGTTTTTGAGGAACACCGGAATAGAAAGGTTTAGAGAATAGTTCAGGTTGAGTAGGTTTACCGAAAAATCTAGAATTTCTTGGAATAAAAGGTATCAGAAAATTTTGATTTTTTTGTTTTTGTGGCAATTTATTTTTGATTCTATCTGAATTATTGGAATTTAATCGACGAATTAAGCTTCCTTCTTTTTCTGTTGTCGAATATTTTGTTTTATTAGAAGCAATTGCCCTGTTGGGGGTAAAGCTAAACAGGGCGACTAAACTTAATAGAGTAGTAATAGTAGGGACACGCATCATAATAATTTTGTTGTGATGATTACTGTTTTTGACTGAAAACCCTGACTCTTAATCAAATAACTTTCGTGACTTTTGCAATTCAGACTTTAGCTACAATTATTTAAGGCTAAAAACCCACTATAGCTATATACTTAATATTATCATCTTCTATACATTTTCAAATGATATATGAAACAGAATCCTGATTTCTCATAACCAGAAAAAATACCTTGAGATATTTCCTATTGTTGCCTGTTTTCTGTTCCCTGTTCCCTGTTGTCATTAATCCTAAGTTGAAATCTCGGCCGGCAAATACTAAAATATTATGATATGAAACTTTTTGTATATTTTTTTGTACTGGATTTAGTTATTGTTAATTACTTGAGTTAATCTGATTATCCGGAATGAGTAATTAAATACTTACCTGTCATCACCCCCTAGATATATTATACCAACTGGCAATTTTATCAAACTGCATTTGTTGGAAACAGCTTAAGGGGGAACAGGGAATAAAGATTGATCTTCAATAATTAATAATTACCTCTTAATTTTTAAGAAGAGGATTGGTTAAAAGGAAATTTGGCGTTGGTGATGCGTGGCTATGATTATGTATTAATTTTCCATTAATGCTAATTGCCTAACTATTAACATTGAGCATTTTATATTTGGCAAAATTTAGGTTTCATAGCTTGATTCACCAAAGCCGGAATTTTTTTTCTTTTCTCTTGGTCAAAGGGAAGGGAAACCCGAAGAATGCATAGCAAATCCACAATTCAAGTCGGCAAGTTGCCGAAGTGCATTTGCGTTTTGCTGCCCTACATGAAAAGCATTCCGATAGGAAAGTTATGCGCTAGTAAAGTTGTGAAATAATTCCTTTAAATTAGTCTATGGTCAAAGTTTTTATTTGATCAAATCTTACTTTTAACTTTTAAGTAGTCGTGCAAAATTAATTACACATATTTAACAAAGGAATATTTCCTATAAAAAGGAAATATAGATTTATAACTTTATGAGATTCATTAGAGACTTTATACCAGAAAGTAGAAAGCTTCTAGAAAGAATAAGTCACCATAGTAATTGTTCTCAAGTTAGAGACCGAGCTACATGTCTAATATTGAGTGGTCAAGGATTTTATATTAAGGAATTAATGAAAATATTTAAAGTCAGCAGAAAAACAATTTTTAATTGGTTGAGTCGATGGGAATATCGAGGAAGATTAGGACTCTATAATCAAACAGGAAGAGGTAGAAAGCCGAAATTAAACCCTTGACAAAAAGAAAAAGTTAAAAACTGGGTAAAATCTGAACCAAAAGCACTTAATAAAATCCAAAATAAAATTCAAAAAACTTGGGAAATAAATGTAAGTAAAGACACAATAAAAAGAATTATAAAAAAGCTAGTTATGAGGTGGAAGAGGATGAAAAGAGGCATGAGCAAAACTCCTGATGAATAGGAACTAGAGGTAAAGATTCCTAGGCTAGAAGAACTAAAAAATCCAGAAAAAAAAGGATAAATTGACTTAAGATACTTAGATGAAAGTAGATTTTCTTTAAAACCATATATTCCCTAATGGATGGCAAGAGAAAGGAAAAACAATAACTTGTAAAAGTTGTCATAGTAAACAAGTAAATATTTGAGGATTAATGAATCACAAAAACGAATTATGTTATACAAATTGATAAATTTTTGCTACAAATAGCTGGGCTATTTCTTAGGAATCAGGAGTCAGGAGTAAGAATGAATAGCTTCGGTGCGATTTGTTAGTTCATAAATCATCTTTTTAGTCAAAGGGACATCTCCTGTAAAATCTTTATTATCGCTCTTATTATTCGTAACATTCTTTTTTCACGCTTGGTATTATGAAATAGTCAAGAGACATATTAATAGTGAAGTTGTGATGAATTTTTGGGAGAAATTTAGTCATAACTTGTTCCAAAGAACTGTAGTCACAATGGAACAAGCTTCAATTCAAAAAGAGCGAGCGTATGCTGAATAAATTAGAAGAATGGAAGTCAAAAAAATTAAAAATATTTGGGTTGCCGACCTATTCACCTAAACAAAATATAATTGAAATATTATGGAAATTTATCAAATATGAATGGATTGAAGTAGGGGATACTCGAAAACTGGAATAGCTTACTTCAATATCTCGAAAAAGTGCTTGATAATTTAGGAACAGAATATGTAATTAATTTTGCATGGGTACTTAACTTTTAACTTCCGTGAAACGGTATAATAGCGAGTAATTATGATTTCGATTTCCTATATGTAGTAAATATTTATCGCGGACTGTATGATAATTGTTAGAATGACAATTAAAAAGACTCAATTTTAAGTATCAAGGCTAAATTACTTGTGATTTATATACTGACTATTCAGTTATATTTCATATTGCTTAAGTAGGGTTTGCTTATGGAAAGTATGAGTGGTAGGGGTAGGAGACAGGAGACAGGAGACAGGAGACAGGAGAAATGGAAATTATAGAGGAGGTAGTCGTAAAAATTGTAAGAGTGATTTTTCTGCCATAATCATCCCAAAATACCAGCTTTTTGAGCTTTTTAGACCGAAACAGGCGCGCTTTTTTAGACCAAAAAAGGCTGAAACTAATATCTATCAGTGCTTTGATATTTAATCAGCCAGCCCTAAGTAGAACGGTGCAAAAAAAACAGAAGTATGTAACGAAAAGTAAATTAACCTAAAACTCTCTTCCCTTCTGCCTCCTGCCTTTTTATAACGATAATTTTCAACACCGACCTACTTATATTGGTAGCCCTTCTCTTGGATCTGTCGTTGAGGCAGGGTAATACCGCTGTTACCAGTTAAAGTATTCCTTACCTCCACAAAATCTTGAATTATTAAATCAGTAATCAGCCAAAAATATTAGAGAAAAAATCTTAATCTCAGCTTTATTTCCTGTTTTGAACAAACTTTTTTGTCAAGCAACTATTGGAAGTTTAAGATGATATATATTGCTATATTTATCTTGAATGTAACGGATAAACGGATCGATACTTAAAGGTTTGCCTGTTACCCGATTAATTAGTTCATTTGCGGTATACTTACGACCATGTTGATAAATATTGTGTTTCAACCATTTATGCAGAAGAGTAAAATTACCTCGTTCAATACCAAAAGTAACTTCTGGGTCAAATTTAACTGAAGCCTCATAAATTTGAGCAGCTATTAAGTTTCCTAAAGTATAGCCTTGAAACATTCCGCCAACCATATCTCCATACCAATGTACATCTTGCATTACCCCTTCACTATCATTGGCAGGAACAAGACCTAAATCTGTTTTATAACGTTCATTCCAGGCCTCGGGAAGGTCTTTTACAGCTAACTTCCCCTCCAACATAGCTAACTCTAAATCAAATCTAATCATCACATGAAGATTATATGTCACCTCATCAGCATCAGTACGAATCGGAGAGTTCGCCACCTTATTAATAGCCCGATAAAATTCGGAAGCAGAAACACGACTAAGTTGCTTGAGGAAAATACCCTGTAGTTGGGGATAAAAACATTCCCAAAATCCACGACTACGACCTACTATATTTTCCCACAATCTGGATTGGCTTTCATGGATACCGCTAGAACTTCCTTCAGCAAGGGGAGTACCCTCTAATTCCAGAGCGATACCTTGTTCATATAGGGCATGGCCTACTTCATGGATGGTACTAAATAGAGCTTCAGTAAAGTTATCTTCATACACGCTGGTCGTAATACTAACATCCCCAATAGAAAAGCTAGAGGTAAAGGGATGGGGTGTTTCATCTTGTCGCC
>NZ_JAAHGT010000536.1 GCF_010672385.1 Okeania sp. SIO2F4 | reverse complement strand
GGCAGCAATGGTTGACCGGGGTCAGGTATTGAGTAAACTACAGCGTCATCAAAAAGCATTAGCTTCTTATGAACAAGCTTTACAGTTAAACCCAGATTTTTATCGCGCTTCTATGGGAAAAGGTAATACTTTATTTTTCTTACAGCGCTTTGAGGAAGCTTTGGATGCTTATAAAAAAGCTACTGAAAGTCGGCCAAAGTACCATATTGCTTGGCATAATCAAGGTAGTTTTCTTGCTGATGGTTTGCAGCGATATGAGGAAGCGGTTGCTTCTTATCAAAAAGCGATAGACATCGATCCTAGTTTTGCACCTGCTTGGCGAGATCAAGGTTTTGCTTTAATGCGGTTGGAAAAAAATCAAGAAGCTATAGCTGCTTTTGACGAAGCGATTAAAATTAATGCTGATGATTTTCAATCTTGGGGTAGTCGTGGTATTGCTTTGACTAAGTTAAAGCGTTATGATCAAGGGGTAGCTTCTCTGAGGAAAGGAATCGCTATTAATTCTCAAGACCCCATAGCTTGGTCGAACTTGGGTTGGGTGCTTGGAGAAATGGAGAAATATAAGGAAGCGATCGCTGCTTATGACAAAGCTATTGAAATTAAGCCAGATTTTACACCTGCTATTAAAGCGCGTGAAAAACTGCAGGAAAAGTCTAGGAATTCTAGGAATTCTTGGTATTAAAGAATATTGAGTTGATCTAGATGTTAGATAATATCCGCTTCATTAGCGATAGACAAACTTTATCCACCTATTTTTCTGTTATAAGTATTCAACTAGCATATATTAATTTTCTCATTTTTGCTCTGCTCCTAACTTTTCCCTAGTTATTTATAATTATTCAACCAAAAATAATATTAGTTTGTTTAATTGACTAAATTACAGCGGTTTTCCTGCACGGTAGACCACAGTAGGGGCAAATGGCCATTCGCCCCTACTGGGTTTTAGTTGTGACGATGTGGTTCAGAGATCGGCAAAAGCGCTGTAATCAAGAATAGCTAGATAAATTATATTATCCTAGTGAAGCTTTGGATGATGATTTAATTTTAGAATTGGTCAAATAAATACCAGAAAAATATTCTTTATTAGCCCATCGATTAACTCTTTTCGTTGATTATTTTCAACTTGAAAAAATTACAAAATTAATTAAAACATTGTGTGGAGACTAACTAAATATAATTCAACTTTAAGCATTAAGAAAAAGCAACTAAAAAATCTATGGAAGAAAGATGACCCAAGCATATTTTAATAGTTGATGACTATCCCTCTAACCTAAGAGTCTTAATGACTATGCTTAAAAATAACAATTATCAGGTTAGGAAAGCATTGAATGGTGAAAGTGCCATAAAAGCAATAAAATTGGAACCTCCCGATCGGATTTTATTAGATATAAAAATGTTTGATATTATAGGAGCTTTTCAGATTACAGAAGTGGCACAAAATCCTTAACTGAACGGTATTGGTTGATCAACCCAATTTCTGCGTAATATCATGTCCAGATAATCAGTGATAGAACTCCGTTCCGCTTACGCGACCAAAAAGTTTTTGTTTGTAGTAAAGCTCTCAGTCCTATCTATGCTTGGGGCTAAGAGCTTTACTACAAGCTTTAATTATAACTATTCAACCGGACATGATATAAGTCCTATATACTAAACTACAGGGTATGGTTTTTGGGTAGTTAGTTTAAACTCAAAAAATATCAGGGAATAGCAAAAAATAAATTATCCTATTTTTAAACTAGACCTATTTGTTTCACTGCCCCTATTCCCTAATCCCTAATGAAAACTAATTATATATGAATTTACCTTCTTTTCTGTGGCTGTGGAAAATAGCAGCTTGGTCTATGGGTCTTTCCCTCTTTGCTTACTCATTATTAGCAGTCACTGGTGGTTGGATGTTTTTTGCTCGCCATAACAAACAAAAACGGCCTCAATGGTTGCGACCCTTTCATTATATTATCGGGGGAATAATGGTATTTTTAGTAATTTTGTTACTAGCAATTGGTTTAGTGGGAACTATTGGCTATTATGGTAATTTAGGTCATTCTGCTCATTTACCTGCTGGTTTAACTGTTGTGACATTGGTATTAGTTTCTGCAGGGAGTGCAACTCAGATTAATGCTAAACAACCTTGGGCGCGATCGCTCCATATTACGACTAATATTATTCTGTTGTTTAGTTTTGCGACAGTATCTTTGACAGGTTGGAGCGTTGTGCAGAAGTATTTGCCCTGACTAAATTGAAAATACTTGGTATGACAAAAATTGGTAAATTTACTAATTATTTTGAAAATGCAAATTATTAATCAAGTTTATGGTCAGTTTCTCAGAGAATTAACCTCAAAAAAATAGGTATTTAGGTATTTTATGTTTAGGTAAAACTGTTAGAATTTAATTCTATTGTTAATATTTATCAAGAATAAATTCTAGTAATTTTACCTCAGACAATATTGGCAAAAACTTCTGGTTAGGTAGGGGTTTGGTCTCCAAACCCCTACAATATTGAATTGTACCAATACTAAAGAATTTGATATAAGTTGTACCTCACAGGGTGACATTAGAATTCACGTTGTAAAAATTCCACTGTGTTTTCATTAATTAACACCCAACCACTCTTTGATAATAGAGTAACCTTTACCCACCAGGCCGTTTTATAGGAAGCACTGTAACATGGTTTACACCAACCTGCATAAATATTACCTTGGTATTCAAAGAACATTTGACCCTCTGCTCGGTTTTGCAATACATTAATTTGGTCTCCTTTTTTAAGAGTGAGGTTAGTCTGTTTTCCTGATGAATAATAAGCATCTCTCGAAAGGTATTTGATATTTCCATAATTAGTTACTTCTAATTTTTGGGTTTGTTCGATAATGACAAGACCTGATTCGATCGTTTGGTATAGAGTTTCGGTAAAATTGAGGATAGTTCCCTTTTTTACTTCCAGTCCTGTTACAGGTGGCGAGTCTAGGTTGGGTCTCAGCAATGGTTGGAGATTCATTTTTGATTTAAAACGTGGGATACCTTCCCCTGGCCATAAATCAATCGAAAATAAAACATCTGATTCATTAGGACTTGAAACTGGTTCTGATAAAGCTAAACCAGAAGATAAAAAAATCAAAAAGACTAAACATATTGAACGAAGCATTTTTTTCTCCCAATATTTCCTAAGTAGTCTAAATATTAAGGCACTTTTCATATAGAATTCTGCTGAAAAGTCGTCATTGCGACGATAGGAAGCAATCTCGCATAATATCATGTCCGGATGAATAGTTATAAATAATTAGGGACGAGTCAGGAGTCAGGAGGGGAGAAGAGGGAGAAGAAAGAACATACAAGCAGGAGAAAGTTTTTTTATCACTAATTAAACGGACAGGATCTAACTCCTGAGATTGCTTCCTTCCACAGAGTGACCGTCGCTGCGGACGCAGGCTATAGTAATACCGTTTCACGGAAGTTAACGGACAGGATCTAACTCCTGAGATTGCTTCCTTCCACAGAGTGACCGTCGCTGCGGACGCAGGCTATAGTAATACCGTTTCACGGAAGTTAAAAGTCAACTCCCCCTTTCCCCCCCAAGGGGGGAAGTCAAAAGTCAAAAGTTAAGATTTTATAGGCTCAAAACTCTGATGCTACTTTTGTAAAGCCTTGACAAATTCCCAAATTTAAACTTCCAAAAAAATCATTAACCTTCAGTCAAACTAAATTCTTCAAACACAACAGAAAAACCATCCCCATCAGGAGAAGCAGACATCAAACCTACCTGCAACTGATTTGCTGTAGTCAAATAAGCTAATCTCAATAAACTATAACTTTCCCCATCCAGAGAATATTCTACTTCCACTGTTTCCCCACTCCGCTTTAACCGCAACCAAAGACTTTCTGGGTTTTCCGACAACGGCACCACTGACCAGTCAGAATATTCTCTTGTCACCACAGCACTTGCCTGTTGTACACCATTGACAAATTCAATTCCAGATTTTAACCAAGTCTTCTCATCCAAACGCACCATCAAACCTGCTTGGTCATATAATGCTTGATATTGACCAGTAACTTTAACTTTGGCAATAAAATTACCTGTAATATTCCGATAATAAAAATGACCGTTATCCCGAATAAAATCATAGTGAGTCACCCGCCAAAAATCAGTTTTTGCTCCCGTGGTAACTTGAATTATTCCATCTTGCTCGCTCCAGACAGGAGGTGTGTTATACCATTGCATCACATTTGTTGGCGTTAGTGAATTTATTGGCGTTGGTGAAGAAATACTTAGCACACCACCATTCATAATATCTTGATATGAAATTTGCCAACCTGAGACAGGTTTACCATTAAGTAAATAAGGTTCGGAATGAGTACCTTTTTGGATGATGAAATTATTGCCATTATCTAGATGTATAGTCGCTTGAGAAAAATGCAAATATCCCAAGTCAAACATTGGCGTACCCGGAGTCACCTGATACAAACCCAGGGAACTAAGAATATACCAAGCAGACATTTGCCCGCAGTCTTCATTACCGATGATACCATCTGGTGTTGCTTTGTACATTGTCGTAAGTATTTCCTGCACATAAGCACGAGTCAAGTCGTTGCGATCGACAAAATTGAAAAGATAGGGGATCTGATGACTGGGTTCATTGCCATGAGCGTATTGCCCAATTAAACCTGTAATATCCGGCAGTTCATTACCTAGACTACTATCCAGAGAAAATAGTTTTTCCAGTTGTGCTAAAAATTCTGTGTTTCCACCCATCAGTTGAATTAAGTCAGGAATATTATGGGGTACAAACCAGGTATATTGCCAGGAGTTACCCTCAATAAATGGAGAATCCCATGCTGCTGCAAACGGATCGAAATTATCCCAACTACCATCGCTACGTTTGGGGCGCATTAATTTTTGACTGGGGTCGAATACTTGGCGATATGCTTGAGAACGTTTTTCATAACTTTCTGCCAGACTAATATTTCCAAAAGTTCTAGCAACCTGAGCGATCGCCCAGTCATTATAGGCAAATTCTAGAGTCCGCGACACTGACCAGTTAACATCAACATCTGAAGGTACAAAGCCATAATTCCGATAAACATTTAATTCTGGTTCTTCTCTATTCATGGTGTCAATCATTGCTCCTAACGCCCACCAATTATCATAGTTCCGCAAACCTTTGATAAAAGCATCTACAATAACACTAATAGCATGACGACCAACCATTGTTTTGACATCTTTTTCTCCTAGTTTCCACTTTGGTAGGGAACCCACTTGGTCGTAATGTATCAACATAGATTTGATATATTCATTGGTTTCTGAGGGTTCCAGCAAAGTCATCAATGGGTGGAGAGCGCGAAATGTATCCCACAGGGAAAATAGGGTGTAGTTGGTAAAACCTCCTGCGGTATGAATGCGTCCATCTGCTCCCCGAAACCGTTTGTCTACATCCATATATATATGTGGAGCTTTGTAGGTATGGTAGAGAGCAGTATAGAAAATGATTTTATCTGTTTCGTTTTCGGTTTCAATATCAATTTTTGCCAGTTTTTCACGCCAGAGTTCTTTACTGGAGTCAACTGTTTGGTAAAATTGCCAGGTGGGAATTTCTTTGGCGAGGTTTCTTTGCGCCCCATTAATATCTACTGCGGAAATACCAACTCGCACTTTGAGATCGGAAATTTGCCCTAATTCCAGATATGATTGAATATATTTGTTATTTGCACTGTTGAGTTGAGTTAGATTTTTTCCATCAGTGGAAATATACATTTTTTGCAATGGTTTATCTATTTTGATATAAAAATAAATTCTTTGTTCGGGCGACCAATTTTGACTGATGCGACTGCCAACAATAGTAAAAGGGTCTAATACTTTGATACTAGCAGAGAGAGTGTTTTCGTCTCGGCGATGAACTAAGTCTATGAGTAGTTTCACGTCAGAATTTTCGGGAAAAGTGTAGTAGTGAAAACCACTCCGTTGTGTAGCAGTGAGTTCGACTTGTACTCCTGAGTTTAATTTAACTTTGTAGTAAGCAGGAGAAGCAGTTTCAGAATTTTTGTCAAAGCGTTCCCGATAACCTGAGTCTGGGTTTTCCAATGTTCCCGGTTCGAGTACCATAGTACCAATTTTTGGCAAAATTAAAATATCCCCATAGTCTGCAATACCTGTACCGCTTAGGTGAGTGTGGGAAAAACCCAGAATACTGCCATCGCTATCATAGTATCCGGAACTGGCATTCCACCCTTCGACTCTGGTATCGGGACCAAGTACGACAAAACCATTCGGAACGCTCGCTCCTGGGTGGGTGTGACCGTTGCCGCCTGTACCTATTAGGGGGTTGACATATTTGAGGTTATCTGTGGTTGGTGTATTTGTGTTAGTCATAAATTGGGGGAGGAATAGAAATTTAGGTTTTTCAGTTAGGGTGAGTATTCAGATTTTGAAAGTAGCGATAATATCTTATAATATCAAATTAGGATTATTGTTATTAGAGTTGTTGGGAAATAACTTAGGTTAGAAAAAAACTCAAACGAAAACTTGATATATTTCCTGAGTAATTTGATTACTTATGCTGCTATCAGATATAAGTTCCATAATCCAGTTGCTGTTAAC
>NZ_JAAHGT010000535.1 GCF_010672385.1 Okeania sp. SIO2F4 | reverse complement strand
AGACCCTGTAGAAATTGCTCAAAAAGGAGTAGAGAAGGCCAAAGCAGATGGTATAGATACAGTAATTATAGATACAGCAGGTCGGCTACAGATAGACCAAAATATGATGGCAGAACTTGCCAGAATAAAAGCAGCAGTTGAGCCACTGGAGACCTTGCTAGTAGTAGACGCAATGACAGGTCAAGAAGCGGCAACATTGACCCGTACCTTCAACGATCAAATTGGGATAACAGGGGCAATCCTAACTAAAATGGACGGGGATACAAGAGGTGGGGCAGCTTTATCAGTCCGTCGAATTTCTGGTCAACCGATAAAATTTGTAGGGGTGGGAGAAAAAGTAGAAGCTCTGCAACCTTTCTATCCAGAAAGAATGGCTTCTCGGATTCTGGGGATGGGAGATGTACTGACCCTGGTAGAAAAAGCTCAGGAAGAGTTTGACATAGCTGATGCTGAAAAAATGCAAGAGAAAATCCTCTCAGCTAAGTTTGACTTTACTGACTTCCTGAAGCAAACGCGACTGATGAAAAATATGGGTTCCCTGGGAGGAATTATGAAATTAATTCCAGGAATGAATAAAATAAGTGACGATCAGTTGCAGCAGGGAGAAACTCAGCTTAAACGGTGTGAATCTATGATTAATTCTATGACACGCCAAGAGCGCCGAAATCCAGAACTTTTAGCAAAATCTCCTTCCCGACGACGACGTATTGCAGGTGGTTCAGGTTATGCTGAGAAAGATGTTAGTAAACTGGTAAGTGACTTCCAAAGAATGCGATCGCTGATGCAGCAAATGGGCCAAGGAGGAATGCCAGGGATGGGGATGCCTGGTATGCCTGGTATGGGAATGCCTGGTATGCTAGGAGGTAAAACACCTCCTGGTTGGCGTAACCAGCAAGGTATGGGTAGTGGTAAAAAGAAAAAGAAGCAGAAAAAGAAAAAGGGCTTCGGGCAGCTTTAAAAGAAGGGACTACAAGAGTCAAAAATACTTAGTAAAAAACTGTAGATTTGACAATAAATATCGAAATGTTGCCTAGATTACCAAAAAAATGGGTTTAGAGCAATGCTCTTCTAGGGTGGCTTTTTTCTGTTTTCAAGTGGCAGATAATAGACTTAGTATGATATAATATACTTTACTATTCTATTCTCAAAAAAAGGAGGTGAAGTAAATTGTATGGATGTCAACAAGATTTAATCAAAAATCCTCAACTTCTTCCCTTTTTGGAGTATTTGTATACTACACCCAATAAACTTATTAATTGTGGGATTTATTTGGCACGTCAATGGTACTTGAAATTAGGCTGTATCAAAGGTAAATATGATTTAGAGAAACAATTAAAGTCAAATTTTAATTATAAATTTATTCATTCTCAAGCAGCACAACAAACTATCAGAACAGTGGCAGAATATTTTCAGTCCTACGGACAGCTTTTTCATCAGTATTTAGGAGGAGATTTGTCAAACAAACCTCAACTTCCGAGATATCGAAAAAAAGCAGGATTAGGAGTTATAACTTATCCTAAACAAGCTATAATATTGAAAGAAAATCAAGTCAGAGTACCTTTGGGTAAAAAAGTAAAAGCTGCCTTTAAAGTTGATAGTTTTTTGTTGAATTTTCCCAAAAATATTGACTTTAAAAAAATTAGAGAAATCAGGATTAGACCTCGTAATAATTGTTTTTATGTTGAGTGGGCGTATCAACTATAAATCGAGCTAAACCAGGCTATGGAAAAAGATAAAGTTCTTGGTATAGATCATGGCGTTGATAATTGGTTAGCTTGTCTTAGCAATGTAGGAACGAGTTTTATCATCAGTGGCAGACATTTAAAATCAGTTAACTAATGGTACAACAAACAGGTGGCAAAAATTAAGGAGAACAAGCCTCAAGGATTTTGGTCAAAAAAGTTAGCTAACATCACAGAAAAACCCAATCGCCAAATGAGAGATGCGGTGAACAAAACAGCAAAATTAGTAGTTCATCATTGTCTAAAATATAGAATTGGCAGGATTATTTTGGGATGGAATAAGGGGCAAAAAGATGGTATAAATATTGGAGCAAAAAACAACCAAAAGTTTGTACAAATCCCCACTGCTAAACTTAAAGAAGGTATCAAGAATATGTTGTGCGAACTAAAAGGAATAGAGTTTGTGGAAACAGAAGAGTCTTATTATATCAAACCAAAAACGGTTTATTAGTTAATGCCGACGTTAATGGTGCAGGTAATATTCTGAAATATCAACAACTTTAAGATTTTCTCTTAAATGGAGTTAGTAGAGGCAGCTTGATAATGCCTTTAAGGGTCCACTTTTGGATTGCTTAAGAATCCCCATACTTCAGGGTGGGGAGTATCAAGATGAAATAATAGCTTATAATTCTAAACAGGAGTATAATCACTCGAAATGATCAAACTGCGATTAAAGCGATATGGAAAAAAACGGGAGACTAGCTACCGGATAGTAGCAATGAATAGCGATTCCCGTCGTGATGGCCGTCCATTAGAAGAACTCGGCTTTTATAATCCTAGAACAGATGAAACAAGATTAGATGTACCAGCAATTACAAGACGCCTTGAACAAGGTGCTCAACCAACAGATACAGTGCGTGACATATTGAAAAAAGCCAATGTCCTTGAATCATCCAGAATCGGAGTTAACACCCAAGCAAATGTATCAGTTTCCCATGCAGAACCGACCGAAGCCATTACCAATACTGAACCGAGCCAAGCAACTGCCAATACCGAAACCAACGAAACCAGTGACAGTGAGTCAACTGGAACAGCAACCATTAGCGAGTCTGAGGAACAACCGCCAGTCAGTGAATCCTGATTATTCTGAAATAGTTAGGTCTTTAATTGAGCCATTTCTAGAGTCACCAGAATCTTTACGAGTGGACTGTGAACTTAACCCCCGGCAACCAAAAGCTTGGATTCGTCTGGCTTTTGATGAACCGGAAAAAGGGCGAGTCTATGGTCGTGGAGGACGTAATATCCAAGCGATTCGTACTGTATTAGCAGCAGTAGCTCAAGCAGCAGGTGAATCTGTACATTTGGAAATATACGAAGACCAGCCAGATATACAACGCTCTTATCATTCTGACTATCCAAGTAATCGAGAAGAAGGAGTATACAATAGAAGGATAATACCAAGTAGTCGCCTACCGGAAAACAGACACAGACTATCTCGTCATCGTGGTACAACTCCAAGTCCAATTAGATACAAAAGAAATGGAATGACATAAAAATCATCACTAATGCCACCACTAACCTCTATCAGGAATAGTGGGGGCATTTGAGTTATCAGTCAGCTTCCTGGGTCGTAACTTAGTTAAAAGTACCGACCGCTGAAGCTAGAGCCTTGAAATACTGGAGTTTATTTTTTTACCCCTTTAAAAGCTATGCTTTACCCATACTTGAAACCCTTTTCTGATAGGGAGATGGGGAGATGGGGGGATGGGGGGAGCAAAATTACCTCCAAGCCTCTAATTAAATCTAATTAAATACGTTTTAAATACGTTGACTCTCCGGAAATATCCATTTAATGGGAAATACATAACCTCTCTCTTTTGTCAAGTTTTATGTTAAGAAAGATGTGGGTAATGGATACATTTAAAAGGGTATACTTGAGACCTTACTTTTTTGGTCAGTTTGACCATGACTGGCTGTAGTAGCGTGTCTAAGTTAAAATTATGGGTAAAACCTAACCACCAAACCCCCTTCCCTACGAGGGAAGGGGGAGTATTTCTGCCCTCTCGGAGCAGGAGAGGGGTTGGGGGAGTAGAATGGCTAATTTCAACAATTCTAGAATCAGGATGAGACAAAGAAATATGTTGGCATGACAGAGGCACTAAAAATAGAATTGCCTAGTATTGATAGCGCGATCGCTCTTTCTGGCTATCAGGAAGAAAATATTAAACTTCTGGCAAAACACACAGGGGCAAATATAGTACTACGGGGACAAGAATTATTGATAACTGGCACTGCAACTCAAATCGAGCGATGCCAGAAAATTGTATATTCCCTAGAAAGCCTCTGGAAGAATGGCAAAACTATCACTGGGGTAGAAATTCTCACTGCTCGCCATGCTATTGAGACAAACCGTCAGGATGACTTGGAACAACTTCAGCAAGACGTTCTGGCCAAAACCCGCCGTGGACTAGAAATTAGGGCCAAAACTTTTCGCCAAAGAAAATATGTGCAGGCCATTCGTACTAAGGATATGACTTTTTGTGTTGGACCAGCGGGGACTGGTAAAACATTTTTGGCAGCAATTTTAGCAGTAAAAGCGCTTTTAGACAATCAATATGAACGCCTAATTTTAACTAGACCTGCTGTGGAAGCAGGAGAAAAATTAGGATTTTTACCAGGAGATTTGCAACAGAAAATCAACCCCTATTTGCGACCTTTATATGATGCTCTTTATGAATTAATTGAACCAGAAAAAGTGAATACTTTGATGGAAAAGGGAGTTATTGAAGTTGCACCTTTAGCTTATATGAGAGGTCGGACTTTGAATAATTCTTTTGTGATTCTTGATGAAGCTCAAAATACCACTCCTGCTCAGATGAAAATGGTATTAACTCGCTTAGGTTTCCGTTCAAAAATGGTAGTGACAGGAGACATTACTCAAACAGATTTACCTCTTAGTCAAAGATCGGGATTATCTGTTGCAATGAAGATTCTACGGAATGTTGAAGGTATTGCTATTTGTGAATTATCTCAAGCGGATGTGGTAAGACATCCTTTAGTTCAGAGAATAGTTGCTGCTTATGAAGATTATGAAAAATAGGCGTTTTAGGGAGATTCGGAGATGGGGAGATGGGGGGATTGGGAGATTCGGATATGGGGAGAGGGATTTGAAAAAGGTAGTTTTGATAACCCGATTTGGTATGATTTACACATTAGACCTCTTGCAAAAGTTTTAATTAAATCAATTCAAGATATAAAATCAACAATTTCATTCTCCCTATTCCCTCCATACCTATTCCCTATTCCCTGAATTATGATTTACACATTAGACCTTTTGCAAAAGTTTTAATTAAATTAATTCAAGATATAAAATCAACAATTTCATTCTCCCTATTCCCTCCATACCTATTCCCTATTCCCTGAATTATGATTTACACATTAGACCTCTTGCAAAAGTTTTAATTAAATCAATTCAAGATATAAAATCAACAATTTCATTCTCCCTATTCCCTCCATACCTATTCCCTATTCCCTGAATTATGATTTACACATTAGACCTTTTGCAAAAGTTTTAATTAAATTAATTCAAGATATAAAATCAACAATTTCATTCTCCCTATTCCCTCCATACCTATTCCCTATTCCCTGAATTATGATTTACACATTAGACCTCTTGCAAAAGTTTTAATTAAATCAATTCAAGATATAAAATCAACAATTTCATTCCCCCTATTCCCTCCATACCTATTCCCTATTCCCTGACTTCTGCAAGAAGTCTATTATAAATTTAGGAATTTCATACCTAAAATCAACAATGCCGAAAAATAAATAATCAAAATAAATATCTATTTATGAATACTAACCTGAAAGATTTTTTAGAAGCTTGTGAACAACTTGGAACTTTACGTTTAATTGTGACAAGTAGTGCTGCGGTATTGGAAGTTAGGGGAAAAATTCAAAAGTTATTTTATGCTGAACTTCCTAAAGGTAAATATGCTAATATGCACACCGAGCTTTTTGAGTTTCATCTGAATATGGATCTGATTAAACAAGTAAAGTTTGAAACTGGGGAAGCAAAACGGGGAAATTTTACTACTTATGCAGTTCGTTTTTTAGATAGTGAAGGTGAAGTTAGTTTGAGTGCATTTTTGCAATGGGGAAAACCAGGAGAGTATGAACCTGGACAGGTCGAAGCTTGGCAAGAGTTGAAGGAAAAATATGGTGAAGTTTGGGAACCTGCACCAGTGGAAAGTTTGGAATCTTGAGTTAATTTTTTTAACCAATTTTCACCCATTCAGTAAAAAAAGTGTTTCTAGATGATGTTTCTTTGATATGATGTTCGGTTGAATACTTATGAATAAGCAGTCAGGAGTCAGGAGTCAGGAGTCAGGAGTTAGGAGGGAAGAGGAGAAAAAGAAGGTATAAAAAGGAGAAAGTTTTTTTGTTTCGCTACGCGACATGCAACGCGTTAGCGGAACTGAGTTATATCGCGCTCTTATCCGGACATAATCAGGACTTACGCATGAGGTACGAAAAACTAGGATTTGAGATTGCTTCCCTATCGGTCGCAATGAGGAAAATACGTTGCAGGTGCGTAAGTCCTAATAATATTACCCACATTCTAAAGCTAGAGGAGCTACTACTAGCTCGTCTAGACTAAAATTGTGAGTAAAACCTAACCCCCCAACCCCCTTCCCTTGTAGGGAAGGGGGAGCATTTCACCTTTATCCTTGCAGGAGAGGGGTCGGGGGAGAGGTCTTCCGGGATAGTGAAACTTACCCACATTCTAAAGCTAGACGAGCTAGTAGGGTGGGCAAAGATTTGCCCAGCTTACTTTCAGAGGATATCAATTGACATACTCCCGACGCTGCACTTGCGTGACAGCGCGGGATTATTCAGCCAGAGAAACCCTG
>NZ_JAAHGT010000534.1 GCF_010672385.1 Okeania sp. SIO2F4 | reverse complement strand
AAAGCGCTGTAAGAAAAATAAAGTATTACCTTTTCCCATAGAAGCGCGATAAAAATCTGGGTTTAACTGTAAAGCTTGTTCATAAGAAGCTAATGCTTTTTGATGACGCTGTAGTTTACTCAATACTTGGCCTCGGTCAACCATTGCTGCCAAATCTTCTGGGTTATCTCTAATTTGTCGTTCAAGTAAAGCGAGCGCTTCTTCAAAAGCTTTTCTGGCATCAAGATTACGGTTTAAATACTCTAAAACTATACCTTTATTCTCCCAAGATTGAGGTTCCATCGGATCGACAGCAATAGCTTGATTAATAGCTTTTAATGCTTCTTCAAACTGACCTATACTAATCAATGCTATTCCTTTACCATTCCAAGCTTTGAAATTATTTGTAGATATCTGAATTGCTTTTTCATAAGCATCCAAAGAATTTTGATAACGCTCTAATTTATTTAAAACTAAACCTCTGCCATTCCAAGCTAAATAAAAATCTTGCTTATTTTCTATTGCTTTGTTGTAGGCAACTAAAGCTGCTTGATAGCGCTGTAAATCAAACAGTATATCCCCATTATTTTTTAGAGCATTCGAGTCATTTGGTTTAATTTTTATAGCTTCTGCACAGAAACTTTCTGCTATTTCCGGCTGCTCTGCTTCAATCCACTTATTACATTTATTAAGTATGTAAATAAATTTAATTTCAGACCAGAAAAGTATACCAGCAATTACAACTGTAGCTCCCAGAGAAATCAAAGAAAACGGCAACAAACGAAAGGAATGTTTTTTCTTGGCAGATGTATTGGAAGCCAAATTAATAGAGGGTGACGGAGTAAGATTAGCAGCCGAATTTTCTGGCAGAATATTATCATTATCTGTTTCAGTCAACTCTTGATTCTGAACATTAATATCCAGCTCTAAATTGGCAGAGTTTTCTGTCGGTATTTCTGTATAATTATTAATTTCTGGTTCCACAGAAATAGGAGTTTCCGAGCCAATCAAAAATTCTGTTTGACTGCCAATATTCCAGAGGTCATTAAGAACTTGCTCTGCACTTTGATAACGAGCGCGAAAATAGGGATTTACCATCCTGTTAATAATCGCAGCAAATTGATTGCTTACCTCAGTATAATTCCGCCATCCCAAATCTCCAGTTTTTGGGTCTCGACCTATTTCGGCCGGAAATAAACCTGTTAAAGCATGGACAACTGTCATCCCCAAAGCATATAGGTCATTACTAGGACTAGGATTCCTGGTATATTGTTCCTTAGGCATATAGCCATGAGTACCCACAAAACGAGTAATTATAAGTTGTCTCTGCTCATTTAAAGTTATAGAAGAAAGTTGTTTAAGTGAGCCAAAATCAATTAAGAAAATTTTGCCATCGGAACGCCTAATTAAATTAGAAGGTTTAATATCTAAATGGAGTACCTGACGATGAACAAATGTGAGAATTTGCAGTACATCTTCTAAGAATTTTTTGGCTTCAGCTTGATTAAATTTACCTTGATCGATTTCGTAATTTAAGCTATTGCCTTCAACATATTCTTGAACTAAATAAAATTCTTGATTTTCCTGAAATTCATCTAATATTGCTGGAATTTGGTCATGACTTCCTTGGTTGTAGATAATTTGTGCTTCTTCTTCAAATAATCTTTTGACTTCCTGTAATAGTAAAGGATTTTTTGACTTAGGCTTAATCTGTTTAATTACACATAGAGAATTATCTAGCTTTTGTTGATCTTGAACTAAATAAGTTTGACCATAATCTCCTTCTCCTAACAGTCGAATAATTTTGTAGTGCTTATTCAGAATAGTTCCTATTCTATGTGCATTTTGTATATTTTTGTATAATTCTTCTAGGTCATTCAGCACTTCTGTAGCAGACTGGTAACGTTCTTCATATTGACTGCACACCATCTTATCCAAAATATCTGCTAACTCATCCTCTACTGCTGCTAGTTCCCGCCACAAAACTTCATTAGTTTTGCTATGATGTAGCAAATCTATTGGGGCAATACCTGTTAAAGCTTGAATAGCTGTTATTCCCAAAGCGTAAATATCACTATTTATTTTGGGTCTTCCTCCCAAATGTTCCACTGACATATAACCTGGTGTACCTACTACAGAAGCTTGTACTTTTCCGTCTGAAGATAACACCAATGTTTCAATTTCTTTTATTGCTCCAAAGTCGGTAACTACTATTTTATTGTCTGATTTACGTCTGATTAAATTTGAGGGTTTAATATCACCGTGAATTACATCTTGACGATGGATATATTCTAATGCTTCTAAGGTATCGTAAAGCAACATAATTAGTTGACTTTGAGGCAGTTGTTTACCATTAGTAATTTCCCTCCCTAAATCATGGCCCTCAATAAATTCATGGACTAAATAAAATTTTTGGTCTTCCTCAAAATGATCCAAAAGTTGGGGAATTTGCTCATGGTTGCCTAACTGTTTTAAGGTTGTCGCTTCTTTTTCAAAGCGACATCGTGCTGCTTCTAAAATAGAAGGGTCGCTGGTATTAGGTTGAAATTGTTTGACTATGCACAGAGATTTGTTAACTGTCTGCTGATTTTCAGCTAGATAGGTTTTGCCAAAGGGTCCTTTTTTTAAGTCTTGAATAATAGTATATGTTTTTCTAAGAGTCTGAACTTGCTCGATCATCTTTACAATTTGAGAGTAGATACTATCTCAAGTTTAAACCCACATTTCACATTCCGCAGTTTATTTTGTAGCACAAAATATTATGTTTTTAGGGTTTGCCTTAACTTGGGAACTGGGAACATAGATTTAGAGTAGTCTACGTTCAAATAAGTCATTAATTATTGCTTCAGATCGATAATTTACTTAGTATAAATACTTAGCTCTTTTTCTCTATGTCATGCTACTTGTCGTGTCTAGCAAGGAAGTGTGGAATATAAGTTATAAATAATATTATTCTATAGGGACATTGTATGCAACATCCCTATTCTCTCCCTTATTTGCTGTTCTGTGTTATTACCAGTATTTAGCCGGACATGATGCAACTCATACAGTAGATTCCAGGTAGATGATACCAATTTACTTTTGGGACTTACGCACCAGACCACATACATATATAGCGTTAAAAACTATAACGTTATAGTTTTTTAACTCTATATATAGTAGTTTTTCGTAAGTCCTGACTTTAAAGATTGCACAAATAGTTTCAAACTTTAAATATGAAATAATTTCCTGAAATTACTGTATAGTCAAATTTTTGAGCCTATAAAATCTTACTTTTAACTTTTGACTTCCGTGAAAAGGTATGAAGTAGAGTATCAGTAGCTTTTAAAAGAGTGTTTGAAGTCTTGAATCAAGGTTTCATTTTTGTCGATATAATCTACTATAATCACTGTACCAGATTGACATAGAATAGACTGTAATTCCAAGTTCAACTATTAGTAAATCAAACAGAGATTAAGTTTTTTTGCACTAAGACGATTCTAACTATTTCTTTTGCGTTTGCCCAAAAGTTGAGCTGCAAGTATCCCACCCAGAAAACCAAATAAGTGTGCCTCCCAAGATACATCAGGATCGGAAGGTAAAATACCCCAAATTAAACCACTGTAAAGAAAACCAGCAGTTAAGGCGAAAATAACTGATAAAATACTAAAATCAAATAAACTTCGGAGTAACAAAAAACCGAAATAACCAAAAATTAATCCACTAGCACCGATATGAATAGAACCTGGTGAACCAAAACACCAAATACCTAAACCACTAACAATTATAGTAACAATACTCACAAAGAAAAAATCACCAAATCCCCGTAACATGATTAACCAACCAAGAGTAATTAGTGGCACAATATTAGCTACTAAGTGAGCATAACTACCATGCAAAAATGGAGCAAAAAAAATACCAGTAATTCCCATAGAACTTTGAGGATGAATTCCGCCGTAATAATTCAGTTTTCCTGCTAAAAGTTCAGCATTAATAATTTGAACAATCCAAAGAATAGCGATAATACTTCCTAAAATTGTCACCTGGGTATTCAGTTTTTCAAATAATTTGTTCATTGGTTTTAAGTTATAGTTGACATATTCCCACTATTTTAAACTATTATAAGCTATTAGCTGTCAGCTATCAGCTATCAGCAATAATACTCCACTATTTTAGAGGCAGAGCTGTTTTATTCTCTAAGGTTATACCAAATTCAAAAAAGTCAGTTACATCTTAAGCATGTGATTTATTACTACAATAAAAAATATATAAATTCCATAAACTCTAAAAATTAAAGATTTTTTCCTATTTTTTATTATGTTTTTCTTTCACTATTCTCTGTTATATGTTCCCTGTATCGTGACTGTAGCAATATTTTATGAAATTGGTATTAGTCAGGAAAATATGGGCGTTAGAGCAGCTTTTTTAATTACTGGAATAGCACTTTTTCCTAAAATGAAATGAAACAGTCCTGAGGGATAGATAGGAGTTGACTGTTGTCTTGGACATAGCGCTACAATTATTAATTATTAATTGTTAATTATTAATTATTTAGTTGTTGTTTTCTTCTGCGTTTCCGAGCAGCATCAGCAGACTTTAATATTTTTAACTGATAAGGGTCAACATTAGTACGCCAATAAACGCGATGACCTTTAATTTCTGCACAATTTTCCTCTAAACATTTGAGCCACCCAAGTCTATTTTGAATTTGTTTGAAATTATTTAAAAGCCCTCTATCTTCTTCTTGCACTGTAAGTTTAGCAAATTTTTCATAGTGGGGATAATCTGGAGTTACTAAAGCATCTTTTCTGTGCAAAATTGGTGGATTATATTCATTTGTATAATCCTCATAGCTGACGCTCAAGTCTCGCAAATCAATATTCATAGTTGTATGTAAAACTGGGTGAGCTTCTCTATCAAAGTCGGGATAAAATAAATAAGATATTATCGGTAGTTTATGATGAAATTTAACGATAGTTGCCTCATTTAATCTACCAATTGTACGATTAGCACAACCTTCATAAAGTCGCAGTAAGGGGTCAAGTTTTGCTACAGTAGAAACATGAACAAATAAAGAATTAGCAGATTTATAACCAATATAACTATTTTTGCAACATTTACTAATCAAGTCAGAATTACCCAAACTAAATAACATTAAATCAGCTAATGTACAGGCTTGGGTATAACTACCAAATAAAGCTTTAATATCATTTCTGACTACTACTGATAATTGGGAAAGTTTAGGGCGGCGACCAAATTTTGTTAAGGCTATATATACTAACAAATCTTGACGACGTTTATCTGTTATTTTATCCCATTCTTGATAGTTGGTTGCTTGGAGAATTACTTGAAAGGCACGATGAAAAGTACCAAATTCAGCAATTAAATCTGTCTCTTCAGCAAGTTCCCCTCTAACTGGTAGACGACCACGTTCGCTCATAAAGTTCATTAAAGGAATAAGCTGTTCTTGATAATCTTCAAACCGCTTATTTTTGCAAGTGATTATGGGTGTAGATAAGCGGGTTCTCAACCGAGATGCGCGGAAATTTTGAGCTTCTGTTTCATCTCTAAAAACAAAGAAAATTCCTAGATCGATAGGAATCGAATCTACATTCAACACTTGGTCAATATAAGACTTTAATTCTTCCTGTTCATAATATTTTTGAAAAGTCTTACGAGCTGTAATTATGCCATCTCCATAAGCAACTTTTCCCTCAGTTTTACTATCATCAATTAATACCAGAGCAGAAACAATTAAAATTTGTTTAGTCAACTGCCAAGATTTAATCAAAGCTTCCCTACGTTCTGCCAAAGATTCTATTACATTAATTACATAACCAAGATTAACAATATCAGCAGCAATACAAGGAGTTTCTGGCAAATAATAAGGGTCCCAACCTGCACTTAAATAACCTTTTTTAGCAATAAGTTTAATATCCTCACCATATCCACAACCATAGTCAAAAAAAGTTGTGCTTTCTGTAAATAGATTTGCTTCTACAGCTAAACGTACTGGTTTAGAAATTTGTTTACGAACTATGGCAGCTTTATGACGTTCTATTTTGGGAATTGGCATCTCAATAGTATGCTGAATTACATCATGGTCTCGAATTTCTATGCCATGATTTTTGAGGTGAATTAACCATCCTTGGCGAGTACCAATTAAACGAGTATTATCTAACAGTCCTAGTTTTACTTCAGCAGAAGTTAATTGAGCAAATTTTTGGTAGTGGGGATATTCAGGAGTAACAAAAGTTTCTTTCCGATGCAGCACAGGAGGATTTTGACTATTGCTGTAGTTTCTCTGCTCAACTTTTCCCTCATTCATATTAATGGAAATGCTAGTTTTTAAGGCAGGATGAGGGTCAATATCAAAATCTGGATAGTGTAAATAAGAAATTGTTGGTTTGTCAAAATTAAACTTTATTAATGTAGCGATATTGGCATCAGCTTTTTGCCTAGAAACAGCTTTAAAATATAAACGATGAGCTAAATTTTCGTAGAGTCGCAGTAAGGGATGAAGTTTGTCTAAAGCAGAGATATGAATATAAAATGCAGTTGGTAATTTTTTCCCTATTTTGCTTTGTTGACAGTATTTTTTTATCGCACCAGGATTGTGAATTTCTAGGAAGATCTGGTTA
>NZ_JAAHGT010000533.1 GCF_010672385.1 Okeania sp. SIO2F4 | reverse complement strand
GCGAGGAGACCTCGCCGGGTTCCGACCGCTTGCGCCGTGAGACGGTGAGTGCAGTGCGCCCTTGCGGGTTAAGCGACAGTCACGCAACTGCCGTGAGCGGAGCGTCTCTGAAAGAGATACCCGGAGGTCGCGGGGTCGCACCGCTTTATCAAAGGGGCATTTGCTGTAAAATCTTTTTATCTCCCTTACTGTTCGTAACATTGTTTTTTCACCCTTGGTATTGACCCAAAAAGTAGTAGCTCGAATAACTGAATGGGAATTTATTGTTAATGCTCGATCAATGGCCAATATTTAGGTAGCGTTGGCGCAACCTAGCGTAGCTACATCGCCTGTCAGTATCCAATATTTCAAAAGTGATTGCATCCAAGTATTTGTAACATTCTTTTTTCATGCATGGTATAATTATCCATTATCCATTATCCATTAATGAACATGCATTAATGCTATAATTTGATGCTACTTCAGTTATTAAGTATTTAACACAGACAGAATAACTTTTTCGATAAGTATTAGGCATTTTATATTAATTATTCTCATATTTACCTCCCCTCCCCACTCCCCTACTTCCCTACTCAAGAAAATGTAGAGAAGTTTTTGAGAAATAGTATAAGAGGGAAGAAGAAATAAATTCAATATTTTTGCAGAAAGGAAGAGGTAAGAGAAAATATAGTTATTTCAGTTTAACGGAATAAAGAAGAAGGAAAAAGTTATGAATTAAATATTTTTTCAGAAATTATCAAAATGAAAAAATATTAACTGTTGACCGATCAACTGATACCTAAATATCTGATAGAGAAGAAGAAATCAAGTTATACGAAATTAGGTGATAACTCTATTTTCTAATTCTGGAAAATCACCAAATAGCAACGAACAAAAAAACATTTTTATCAATTACTAGATTATAAATTTAACGAAGTAGGTAGGCAAAATTAAACTTAAAATATTTGGAATGAGTAAATTTTCCCAAACTATTCTAATTCCTGACTATACCTCGCAAATTCGATAGTTTCCCTATAGGTGATTAATGTGCTACAACTAACGGGGTAAATATTTTTGGCTTGTTCCCTATCCTCTGACCCGTCTTTTCTGCTCCCTAACACCATCAATATATCTACTTTATCAAGTAGGAAACTGCTGTAATTTTAATTCTGAGTGAAAAATTTCCCTCTCAAGTCTCCTCTTTTATAGAAGGTACTGATAACTGATAAGTAAAATAATGACTAGGTACTAATATGAATTGTTCCCCATATAGAGAGTTATTTTATTCAGAAATTAACAAATCTGATGAAAAAATAGATTTAGCTAAAGCCGCTCTTTATTTAGCTTTGGAAGATGACAGAGAATTTGACCCCGATGAGTATCTAAATGCTCTTGATACAATGGCAAATGAAGTCCAAGAAACATTACCAGCAACTCTCTATCCTTTACAAATTATTAAGAGTATTAACAACTATCTTTATAATGATTTAGGTTTTACTGGAAATACAATTGATTATTATGACCCAAGAAATAGTTTTCTGAATCATGTAATTGAAAGACGTACTGGAATTCCAATTACTTTATCCCTAGTCTATCTTGAAATTGCTAAAAGAATTAATTTTCCTATGGTGGGTATTGGAATGCCAGGACATTTCTTAATTCGACCTAATTTTGAAGAAGTTGGTATATATGTAGATGCTTTTAACCAAGGTGAAATTCTTTTTCCTCAAGATTGTCAAGAACAGTTGGCCAAAATTTATGGTCAACCAGTGGAACTACAACCTCAGTTTTTGGCAACTGTAAGTAATAAACAGTTTTTAACACGAATGTTGACAAATCTTAAAGCAATTTATTTGAACCGAAATGAGGGGTTAAAAGCTATTGCAGCTATCGATCGGATTTTACTATTATTTCCAAATGCAGTTATGGAAAAACGAGACCGAGGCGTATTATATTATCAGCTAAATCTTTGGATAGAAGCTCGTCAAGATTTAGAAACTTATCTAGTGAATCTTCCTCAAGCTGATGATGTAGAGATAATTAGACAATTACTGGATAGAATGAGCAAAAATCTATAACTGAATATTTCCGATCTGGGAGTTGATTCATAAACTAAATATTAAACTTAGCTCTATCAGGTTCTCTTTATATCATCTTTAATAAATTAGCTCTGGGGAACTTGATATCTAATATTTCAGACCTTATATATAAGACAAAAAAAACATTGAACAAATCTAGCCATTAAATTGTGAGGAAGAGCAGAATGAAAAATATTTTAAACTTAGGGGTATTGAAGAACAAATTATTCAAATTTGCTGGTTTAAGTAAAGGATTATCAAAGTTTTTCTACATTTCCTTGGCAGGAATTGTAACAATTATTTCTAGTATTTTAATCTTTACTTCTCAACCAGCAGATGCGATAGATGAAATTCAGATTACTTATGAATCAATTAATATACCTATAGCTATTTCTGATTTAGTGAAATTTGCCAATACAGGAGAACAGTCTGAGCAATTAAAGTCACTATTTTTAACAGCTAATGCTAGTCAGGAAAATATAGATAAAGTTCAGGAAATTTTTAGTTATAAATTAGAGGTTAAAGCCGATTTTGTCAATAAATTATTAGAATCACGTTATGGTGAACTTGCTATTGAAGAATTTAGTCGCTATTTTTCTCCAAATAGTAATGTAGCGACAGTAACTAACGATCTTATTGAGACAGTTAATAAAATTATTGCTGATGGAGAAGTATCATTTTTAGAACTGGTGCAAAACTTTAAATGGACAGATCAAATTGTCATTGATGCTAAAGGTATTGAAACATTTTTTGTACAGGCTATAGAATTTGCCAAAAGAGGACTAGATTTTGTCAGAGAACAACCACAGGTGCAAAAAATATTTTGCGAATAATCTGACAGTAATAGAAATTTATAAAAGAAGGAAGAAGGAAGAGGGAAAAGAGCAGGATAAGTTTGAACTAAAAAGACCTATTCCTTAGCCATAACTCTTAAAATCTTTGGAGAGAGATGGAGATGGGGAAATTGGGAAGATCAGAAAATAGGGAACTAAAAAGAGATAATACCCTATTGGTTAGATAAATAAATAAATAGTATTAAACGATTTATCATTGTTTTGTTACTCTCCCTCACCCCACCTCACCATCAATATTCACCTTACTTATTGTTCAGCAATTAAGAATTTTATCTTCTTTCTAAGAAGAAGATTGACTGGACAATCTGAATTATTTAATTATTAATTAATTTACTGATAGTATTGCTCCTCTGCTACTCTCTTCAAGCGTCTTAGTTGAGCTTCCATATCTGCTTTTGTCCATGGAGCAGCAAACTGATTAAAACCAAACCTTATTATAGGATTAGGTATCTCAAATTCAAAACGATTTAATAAACGAGTACCTTCAGGTTCAGGTTGACATTCCCAGCGATCGCGACCTTGGAAAAAACCCTGAAATTCCCAAACAATTAAACCAGGTTCTCGTTCAGCTACAACACTATATAGGGATGGTTGTAAAACAGGAATATTTATGATGAATCTACTACGACTTCCCACAAATGTATCCCATTTACCTACAGGTTCACAACGTAGCATTGGATTTAACCACTTGTGCATGAGAATGTTATCTGTAATACAACGTTCTACAATAGTGGCACTGGCACGAATTAAAATATGTTGCTCGAAAACTTGACTAAATTGCATAGTTACCGAAAAATAGGGTCTAAAGCCTCGCCGAGGCGCGGGCTACTTTTTAGTTGATTTTGATTTTGTTTCAAAAAAAGCATTATCATTAACGCAACAATAAATATATTAGTCGCCGGAGGGCATTCGGAGACATTAAACGGATGTGAAGGGAAGCGTAAGACTATCGTCAAAGGTAGCAGTATCTAATGAAACGTCAACCCACTGAGGAGCTACGGCTCGGTAAGTATCTCTGTGCCTAAAGGCCAGAGAGGATGTCAACTTCAAGCTATTAGACATATAAAAGCAATCTGATGATTGCTAATTCAAACTCACATTAACCCAAGAAAAGCATGAATGGCACTTGGCAAAGCATCACACAATCAATCAACCTCAGTGAACCAATTCAGGCTAATTCGATGTTAGCCTCAGATATTTTCGCACAAACTCCAACAACTCCTGTAGATATGCTGTCCCAAAATTTTAACAAAATTTTAATTTTGGACATGATAACAGCAATTGCAATTCTCGTTGTAGGCTGGATAGTTGCTGGGATTATTTCCGGCATAGTTGGAAAACTATTCAAGAAGACTAATATTGATAACAAAATTGCTAGTTGGGTGACAGGCAGTCAGGAACAAGCTCAGAATCTACCAGTGGAGAAATGGATATCTTCTGTAGTGTTCTGGATCATTATGATCTTTGTTCTGATAGCCTTCTTTGACAAGCTTCAGCTAACCGCAGTTTCTGAACCTCTCAATGCTTTCCTCACAGAAATAACTAGCTTCTTACCTAATATAGCGGCTGCCCTGATTTGGCTAGGTATTGCCTGGTTAGTGGCAACTATAGCTAAATTAGCAGTAAGCAGAGGACTTAAAACATTTGGTTTAAATGACCGTCTGAATCAGCAGGTCAGTGATGGACAAGCAGAAAGTCAAATGGATGTTAGCGATACTATTGCTAATGCCATCTATTGGTTGATTTTCTTGCTATTCTTACCAGTAATTCTGGAAGCTTTGCAACTACAGATTGCTCTACAACCTGTTCAAAACATGGTGGATCAAATCTTACAAGCTCTACCCAGGATTCTGAAGGCTGGTATTCTAGCTACAGTTGGTTGGTTACTCGCTACTGTGGTTAAGAAAGTTGTTACTAATCTACTCGCTGCTACAGGTGTGGATCAAATGGGCAGCAGGTTGGGCATGAGTCAAACCAGTGGCAGTCAAAATCTTTCTGCGATTATTGGTACCGTTGTTTATGTACTGATATTAATTCCTGTAGCGATCGCTGCTCTGAGTGCTCTGAATATTGAGGCCATTACTACTCCAGCAGTGGCGATGCTCAACAATATTCTGACATTTGTCCCCAAAATCTTTGCGGCTGTTGTAGTTCTTGCGATTGCTTACTTTGTTGGTCAATTTGTTAAAGATTTAGTTACTAATCTTCTGACAAGTATTGGCTTTAATAACCTTTTCAATTGGCTTGGTTTAACTTCCACTCCACCATCTTCCCCATCTAGCGACCCAAATGCAACTGTAATTCAGGGTGAACCTGGTACTACGCGGACTCCATCTGAAATTGTTGGCTTTGTAGCTTTTGTGGCCATTATCCTATTTGCTACAGTTTCAGCTACTCAGATTATGCAACTTGAGGCTCTGACCTTAATTGTCAATGTAGTAATATTAATTGCAGGTCGGGTTCTCTATGGTTTGGTAGTGTTGGCCATAGGTTTGTACTTGGCTAACCTTGCTTATAACTTAATTACCAGTTCTGGTAATTCTCAAGCCAAACTTTTGGGTCAGCTTGCTCGGATTGGAATTATTGTATTGGTCTCAGCTATGGCTCTGCAACAAATGGGTATTGCTACTAGCATTGTCAATCTAGCTTTTGGACTTTTCATGGGAGCAATGGCAGTAGCTATCGCTTTAGCTTTTGGTTTGGGAGGAAGAGATATTGCTTCTACTCAAATTCAGGAATGGTTAGAACAGTTTAAAACTAAGAATAAATAGTCATTAAAAGTTCTGCCAAAATTTTTGATCTGGGAGAATGGGAAGTCTAAAAATTCTATAACCCGTTCTCCCTAAACCCAAACTTGAACGATTAAGGTAGGTAGTTCATTAATTGATAATTGATAATGGATAATTACCTCTGGTTAAAACCGTAAGGGAGAGGCGATCGCTTCATCTAATCATAATATCAAATACGTTTGATTAGACATAAAAAAATTCTCCCGCTGTCATAATTACTAAATGAAAGTGGTTCTCTCTCCTCCTGACTCCTTACTCTTGACTCCTGACTCAATTACGACATTTTTCAGGAACTGAAGCAATAGAAAATGACCAAGTTTCAGTGGCTAGTGTGAGTAGTCGCTCAGATTTAGTTATCACAACCTGTGGAATGCGAAGACAATTTGGAATTGACGGTATTGGCAAAGTAGGTTTTTTGACGAGTCAGAATGAGGAGCTTGTGAAGGACATTAAGCGCTTTGTTGTTGCACCACATATTCGTTACACCAATTTCAATGAAGTTCGATTTATCTCTTGAATCGGAATTATTAACGCGGAGAAAAATTTGATGTGGGATAATTAACATCAACTGAAGTACGTTAAACCGATAATTGCCTCGCTGAAAACACAAGACGTGAAAATGTTCTTATTAATAACCATTATGCCCAGGCGTTGCTGAAAAACTATAGATAATCAGGTTATAAGTAGATGATAATTATCCCAAAAATCAAATAGGAGGTATTAAAAATACCTCCATTAACTAGCTATCAGCTTGAGCGCATTTAGCTGGAGCGCTCTTCAATTGGAGGGTAACGGTCCCCCACAAGAGGAGCGAAAAAATTAGTGGTGCGCTTTGCGTGGGGGGGGGAAAGAATCCCCCATTATACACCTTGAATAAGCTGACTGCTGTTAGCGTTAGCGAAGG
>NZ_JAAHGT010000532.1 GCF_010672385.1 Okeania sp. SIO2F4 | reverse complement strand
CAGGGCTGCTCAACCATCTGAATCTAATAAATCTTCTGGTCAGCCAAGAGCATCTTTTTTATTATCTCAGATTTCTGACCAAACTTTGTCGAGAATGCCTTCTGGGTTTGAAGAGTTAGACAGGGTAATTGGTGGTGGAATTTTTCCTGCTTCCTTAGTATTGATTGGTGGAGAACCTGGTTTAGAATTAGTTAAACTTTAGGATTTTTGATATTTGCTGGTGAATATTAACTTATTTTAAGAAATGCCAAAACAGAAAACAAAATATGTATGTAGAGAATGTGGGCAGGAATATGCTCAATCCTACGGCCAATGTAGAAACTGTAAAAGTTGGGGTTCAATAGAGGAAATAATAGAACAATCAACTACAACTGCTCTACAACGATTAGGGCTGACTGATATTGACAGGGCTGCTCAACCATCTGAATCTAATAAATCTTCTGGTCAGCCAAGAGCATCTTTTTTATTATCTCAGATTTCTGACCAAACTTTGTCGAGAATGCCTTCTGGGTTTGAAGAGTTAGACAGGGTACTTGGTGGTGGAATTGTTCCTGGTTCCTTAGTATTGATTGGTGGAGAACCTGGTATTGGTAAGTCTACTCTTTTGTTACAGGTGGCTAATCAGTTGTCTGATAGATGTCGGGTTTTGTATGTGTCGGCGGAAGAGTCTGGACAACAGGTGAAATTACGTTCGCAACGTTTAATTGTTAATCTCAATGAAGTAGAAGTGGAGGATAAGGAGAATGTTTCAAATGTTGAGGTGGATGAGAATTTATCCTCGAATGAAAATCAAGAAAGTAGTGACAATTCTGAATCTATAAAAGATTCTGCTAAAAATTCTCAGGAAAATTTATTTTTATTACCAGAAACAGATTTAGAAGTAATTTTGAGAGAGTTGGAATCTCTCAAACCATATTTAGCAGTAATTGACAGTATTCAAACTATTTATTTTGCTTCTTTGACTTCTGCTCCAGGTTCGGTTGCTCAAGTTCGCGAATGTACTTCCGCTTTGATGCAAGTGGCAAAGCGGGAAAATATTACCTTATTAATAGTTGGTCATGTAACTAAAGATGGTGCTTTAGCAGGTCCTCGTGTTTTAGAACATTTGGTAGATACAGTTTTATATTTTGAGGGCGATCGGTTTGCCTCCCACCGTTTGTTGCGGTCTATGAAAAATCGTTTTGGTGCTACTCACGAAATTGGAGTTTTTGAAATGGTGGCTAATGGTTTAAAAGAAATTTTAAACCCTTCAGAATTATTTCTCGGAAGTAGAGATGAATATTCTTCTGGAACTTCTACAGTTGTGTCGATGGAAGGTACTCGCCCAATAGTTGTAGAAATTCAAGCTTTAGTAAGTCCGGCAAGTCATGGTTCTCCTCGACGTTCTACTACTGGAATTGATAGTAGTAGGTTACAACAGATTTTGGCAGTGTTGGAAAAACGGGTAGGCATTCCTTTATCAAAGTTGGATACTTATGTGGCGACGGTAGGAGGTTTGAGTGTAGAAGAACCCGCAGCAGATTTGGGAGTAGCTATTGCTGTAGTGGCTAGTTTTCGCGATCGAGTAGTTGACCCCCGAACTGTTTTGCTGGGAGAGGTAGGTTTAGGTGGGCAAGTCCGACCTGTATCTCAGTTGGAGTTGAGATTAAGGGAAGCTGCCAAGTTAGGTTTTAAAAAGGCAATTATTCCCAAAGGTCAACAACCACCGGATTTAGGAATGCGTATTTTGCCTATTGCTAAGGTGATAGATGCAATTATTGCTTCTATTCCGGCGCAACCTCCAACTATGGGGAGTTGAGGTTTTTTTGTTAAAAGTTATTAGCTAGGAAGTTAAGTTTCCTGGCTGTTTTTTTGCTAACTTTTAATTTTCAGCGATTGGAATATTAATAGATGACTAAACAAATTGAATAGATTCTGGAACGACTCCATTATAAAAAGTATCATAGTCGGTAACTGTTCCACAGGCATCAACTTTTTTCCCAAAAGTTTTCTTAGAAATAGGTAGTAAAACATTTGGTCCCCCAAGAGGTTTGTAGTCAATTCCCTTATGTATAGCTGCTGCAATTAGAGCGCCATTACAGATGTAGTTTCTTGCCCAGTTTTCTGCATAATGTTTCAATCCATAGGAACCCATGGTGAAACTTTTTATAAATATACAATTACTCAACCAAGCTTTTGACCAATAGTATTGTTTTAAACCAATAGGCTCAGAAAGGCTTTCCCTATCCCTATACTCAAGACTAGCCGACATTCCATTAGTGCATAACGTTTGATTTTCTTTTAAAATTAACTCCATTTCGTCTTTAAGTGAGGAGTATTTCACAATGTTTGATTTCCAGTAAAACTCAGAGTTTGATTTTTTGAAGTTGTAGAGTTTTTGTTTCGTAGCTACATTAGTAACTACATCACCTTGATATTTGTAGAATTCTTTATTTAACCTCTTCAAGGCTACTATTACTAAACCTTCAGGTATTTCTGTACTACTCCAGTTACTAATATCTTGACTTAATTGTAAAACGTTTATTGGGCTTGTAAATGAAATTCCTTTAGTATATCTACATTGACTGAGATAATTTATTGCCCAATAATAAGCTCTTAAACATTCATCAGACAAAAGATTTTCATCAATGCTTCTACTGTCGTGTTTTTCTACTTCCTCATCTAAACCATAAACTTTTATATCGGGATTTATATTTAAAATTGTAGTTATTTGTGCTTTTAATTGTTGATAATTAACTTGTTCCATTGCTATTTTCTATTGAATTTTTATTGTAAAAATCAACACATATTTAATTAAGAATCTAGCTAATTTTTAATTTTGAGCTGTAGCCTATTAAATTAAATAGTATACTTTTCCACGAACTGCCGATGTTGCTGCGACTCAAGACCCTCCTGCAAAACTGCCAAAACTTTCTACATCTGACATCAAGCAAAGCTTTTGCATCCAACCACAGACCTAAAAAAATCGGTAGTGCGTCAAGGAAGTGTGGGAAGTGTGGGAAGTGTGGGGAGACCCTCGAAAGTAGGAGGAATAATTGTACCTGTATCTTTTTGGGAAGTGTCTGCCACCCGTCCTAACTTTTTAGTCTTAAAGGCTGAAAAATTGGCACTTTTTTCGCTCCCTTATGGGCGCTAAACCTTGATATATCAGTGCTTTTAGATTAGATTTGCCAGCCCTACTAGGGCGTTTCCCACACTTTATTAATGCACAACCAAAAAATCTGACTCTTGAGATAATCTGCTTCATCAAGCTTTTGCTGATGATATTCTACTTCATAAAACCGACATAAAACGTCATAACAAGTGACATTTTTCTGTTTACTTCCTGCTGTACGGACGTTTAGCTAACGCATAACTTTCGTATAGGGAATGCTCCGCAAACGTTAACGCGGAGCGACATGAAACGCATTTTTGTTATGCAACGTCCCTACAAGGCCGTCGGTGGTTGCTCATCCACAGGCATTTACGGTCAAGCCGACCGCATTCCTTAAATTGATACTTGCGTTCAAATCTCTATTGATTGACAAGCCACACGATGGGCAGTCATTAAGTTCTCAGGCTTAACGGCTTATTTTTATCTGTCATTATATGTAATTATACTTTTGACTCCTGACTTCATCAAGGGTACTGGTGATGAAGTAATTAATCTTTATTACTCTGAAACTTTTAACTATAGTTTTTTCTTTGATTTTATAGCAATTTCAAATCAAAGAATTACCAATTCACTAATACCCAAAAACTTTAACTAAAAAACTTTCCCAGAAGTAATTTCCGGCTCCAAATTAAACAAAAGCTGTAAAGTCTCCATTGCATGACGCCTCGCCTCAATATCCTGTTGTGCTCGTAACTCTACCATTGGGTCATGCAAAATTTTATTCACAATACCCCTAGTCTAAGAATATTCTCTCTGGAAAAATAGACTAGGGCTTGCTGATTAAATATAAAAGCATTGACACATAAAGGTTTTAGCCTTGAAGGAGCGAAAAAAAGTGCAACTTTTTAAGCTTGAGGACTAAAAAGTTAGGATTTTGGGCTGACTATGGCAGAAAAATTAAGAGATAAATTTTCCCACTACCTCCTCTAAATTCCTCCTGGCTACTACTTATACTTTTTCAGGCAACCCTAGACTAAGGAAATTTTTTTTATCTGAAGCACCCAAATGTATAGCTTTGTAATTTTTGTATTATTTGGTATTATTCTGCTATACGCAATAGTAAAATATATAATTAAATCTTATGGTTGTTGGTACTACTGAAGCTGCTTCTTTATTAAATATTTCTGCTCAACGAGTCCGAGTTTTACTTCAGGAAGGTAGGATTCAAGGCGCTCGGAAAATTAATGGTCGAACTTGGGGAATTCCTCTGTACAAAGGAAGACCAAGGATCTCTGGTAAGAAACGTGGCCCCAAACCCAATTGGTCTCCTCAGCGCCATTGCGGTAAAAATACCCTTCATTTTAATCGACTTAATATAGAGAAAAATCGGAAGCTCAAAAAGATTGATCCTCAAGCCAAAGACGAATATGTACTTTCTGCTCAACGTGGCTCTAAGATTTTAGCTAAAGGTCACGAAATAGAGATTAATGGTCCTTGTCGAATTGTTTATCAACCAGACAAACCTCATAGTTGTGGAGCGACTGTATGGATTGAGACTTTAGCAACAGTGACTGTGTTTAATTTTGACGGTACGGTGGAACGAGTTGATAGTAGATGGGTTTGGGAAGAAGAGGAGATGTGGAAAATTAACAAGAAAAGTATTGAGGAAGTAATTAAGGTTTGTTGATTAACTCTCAAACCATTTACAGATAAATGCTTGAACTCAGTCAGGGATTAATTTTTACTTCTGAGCTGTCGAGCTCTCACAGGTGATGCCATATAAATCACTCCTTCCACTAATTCTAATTCTGCTTTCTTGATGTGGGGCAATTGGTTATACCTTTGCTCAAATTCTGCCTGACTTAGGGGATAGAACTCAGTTCCGCTGTCGCGATCGCCATTTTCCAAGATAGGTATTAATTGTTCAGGAATAGGCTTTGCTTGACTGATAATTTTGACTTTCTACAGTAATTTTTTTTGTAAATTTAGAGTTTTTTACTTTTTTCACATCTACTTAAATACAAATAAAACATCTGTATAACTGTGATAGTTGCGACCTTGATAAGACCATTCAATCGAAAGTTTATTGAGATTAAAATTCTGGTTATCAAGATAACTTTCTATTTCTCTTTTTAGAGGAGATTTTGAGAATGCAGTTTTTGTTAGTCAACTAGACGATGGTTATTACGCCTACCATTTTAGTCATCCTCTTGGGGGTCAACATTTATATGTCACTACTGTTGAGGGGGCTGAAAATTTTGAATCAAGCTACAACTCAATTGTTTTGGCATATTTTGGCGCATTCTTTGGTAGAGGTGAAATTTTTAGTATTGTTCGCCAGTTGCGGGGGTGTTAATTTTTTTATTTAGTTATGGGTACTGGTGATCAGGTAATTAATATTGATTATTATGAAACTTATAACTATAGTTTTTTCTTAGATACTATAGACATTTAAAATCAAAGAATTACCAATTTACCAACACCCAAAGACTCCAACTAAACAACTTTCCCAGAACTAATTTCTGACTCCAAATTAAACAAAAGTTGTAAAGTCTGCATCGCATGACGCCTCGCCTCAATATCCTGTTGTGCTCGTAACTGCACCATCGGATCGTGCAAAATTTTATTCACAATACCCCTAGTCAAAGCCTCAATTACCTCTTGATGTTTTTCCGCAAATTCCGAGCCTAAACGAGATAAAGCCTTTTCTAATTCCTGCTCCCGAATAGTCTCTATTTTTTGTCGTAAAGAATTAATAGTCGGAACCGTTTCTAAACTTCTCCACCAAACATCAAAAGCTTCTACCTCTTCCTCCAATAAAACCTCAGCCTCCATAGCCATTTGCCGACGACTTTCTTGATTTTGAGCAACAACCGCCTTTAAATCATCCACATTAAAACAACGAACATTTGCCAATTCACTCACATCAGTAGAAATATTACGAGGCACAGAAATATCCACCAACATTAAAGATTTATTAGGAGCTAAAATTCCTTCTAATTTAGCCTTATCTAAAATTGGTTCAGTTGCCCCAGTACTAGTAAATACCAAATCAGAATTACTAATAACCTGACCCATTTGTGACATAGAATCAACATTTATATTTGCATCTTTAAAACTATTTGCTAAATCCTGAGCCCTTCCCACAGAACGATTAATAATTGATATCTTATTTGCACCTTTAGCCAATAAATGTTGCACCAGTAATTTTGACATTTTACCAGCACCAACAATAGCCACTCGATAATTAGATAAATCCTCCAATTTCATCTGAGCTAATTCCACAGCCGCCGAACTAATAGAAACAGCACCAGTACCAATACTTGTTTCTGTCCGAACTCTTTTTCCAGCAGTTACAGCTTGCTTAAATAAACGATTAAGAATTCGCCCAATACCCTTATATTGTTGTCCGAGTTTATGAGTTTGTTTAACCTGAGATAAAATTTGCCCTTCACCCAATACCAAACTATCTAATCCAGCCGCAACTCGCATTAAGTGCATAATAGAATCTTCATGGAGTAGA
>NZ_JAAHGT010000531.1 GCF_010672385.1 Okeania sp. SIO2F4 | reverse complement strand
GCAGCATTTTGCAGAGCTAGAGAATTTGAAAAGAAAAAAAAATGGGAAGAGTCTATTACCCAATATGAAATAGCTGGTATGGTGGAAAAAGCTGAAAAATGTCGCCAGCAAGGAGCATATGCACTGCATCACCGCGGATTAATCAAACTACAAAAAAGAGATAATACTGGCGCTTTAGAAGACTATAATCTAGCCATACTTCTAGAGCCGAATAATCATCAATTTTATCATAATAGAGGCATTGCAATTGCCCAAATGGGAAACTTAAAAGAAGCTATAGAAAATTTCCAAAAAGCATTAGAACTCGATCCAAAAGACCTTCAAACCTATCATAATTTAGGAGCAGTTTATGTAGAATTAGGAGAATTCAATCAGGCTATAGAGCTTTTTTCTCAAGCTCTGAAATTAAATGTTGAAGATTCTCAAATCTACCAAAACTTAGGAGTAGTTCGTTTTAAAGCAGGAGATCGGCAAGGAGCTATAGCAGATTATAATCAAGCCATAAAACTTAATCCCAATAAAGCAGAAGCTTACTATAATCGGGGTATTGCTCATCGTTTCTTTGGAAATAACCAAGATGCAATTAATGACTTTACAAAAGTATTACAACTCAATCCTAGAGTTGTAGATGCTTATACCCAGCGAGGTATTATCAGGTTTGAGATGAAAGATATACAAGGAGCGACTACTGACTTCAATGAAGCCATAAAACTTAATCCTAAACATCCTGAAGCTATCTACAACCGAGCTGTAATTCGTCGTCTGACTAAAGATAACCAAGGTTCACTAGCTGATTTTAATCAAGTTATAAAGATTCATTCTAACTATATGGATGCTTACATAAAACGAGGTATAGTTCGTTTCGATCTAGGAGATCACCGCGGCGCCCTAGAAGACTTAGACCACGCAGTCAAACTTCAACCCCAAAATGCAGACGCTTATTACCACCGAGCTAATACTAAACGCAGTCTGGGAGATTTTTCTGGTGCGATAGTTGATTTTGAGAATGCTATAAATTTTAACCCTCAATATCATCAAGCTTATAACGATATGGGTATTGTGCGCCTCAGAACAGGAGATATTTCAGGGGCAATGAAAAACTTTGAAACAGCTATACAAATCAAGCCCAAGTATGCTGAAGGTCATAACAACCGAGGTTTTACGAAGTTTAGACTAGGAGATATTTCTGGAGCAATGAAAGACTTTGAAACAGCTATAGAAATTAATCCCAACTACGCCGAAGCATACAATAATCTGGGAAATTCTCGCTTTCAAACAGGAGACTTTCAGGCAGCAATGAGTGACTTTAGCGAAACTCTACGCATTCATCCCAAATACGTTCCTGCTTATAATAATAGAGGTTTGGCGCGTTTGAAATTAGGAGATTTTTCTGGAGCGATCGCTGATTGCCATGAAGCGCTAAAAATTAATCCTAACTATGCTTTAGCTCACTATAATTTAGGTTTAATTCACACTGAGATGGGAGATTTAGAGGAAGCTATTGTAGACTACAATGAAGTATTACGACTTTATCCGAGAAAAATTGACGCTTATGTTAATCGAGGGTTAATTTATCTGAAGTTAAAAAACTATAGCCAAGCTATTGAGGATCAAACCAGTGCTTTGAGTATTAATCCTAATCTTCCTCACGTTTATTCTTTTCGTAGCGAAGGATATATTAAATTAGGAAAATTAAAAGCAGCTCTTGATGATTTACACAAAGCAGCAGAAATTTACCAGCAACAAGGAAAGCAAGAAGAATACAACAAGGCGATCGGTGTAATTGAGAAGATAGGAGAATAGGAGGAGTCAGGAGTCTGGGGAGTGTCAGGAGTGTCACTTCTGAGTTCTGAGTTCTAACTTCTGACTTCTAAAAGGGAGTGTGGGGAGTGTGGGAAGTGTGGGAAGTGTAGGAAGTGTGGGGAGTCAAGAATGGCAGAAATATTGAGGCGTTGGCGGAGGGAGCAAGTGCGGCAGCTATATCGCCTAAATTAATAGATGCTATATATAGCGTCCTTGCGTAAGTCCTGATTTTTTGAAAATGGTATAAGTAAGGACTCACATATTGAACTTTTGACTGAACAACTAGAGGAACAGTTAGAAGTTTTGAAAAGGGATGTTAAAAATAGATTGTTATGATAATAGACTTTTTTGTAACTCCTGTATTTCTTTTTGATCTATCAAACGGCGGTTGTAGGCTTTGATCGGTATGTTAATTACTATATAGAATAAATACTTACCAGCCTTGATAAACTTGAAGTATTTGAGTAAAGTTAAAATTTGAAACCACGCTCGAACTGCTTGTGGATAGGGATTTTGATTAGTTACTTTTTGTAAATCTGTTTTTTTTGATACATATTGAATCGGATAAAGTAAACCTATAAATAAACTTTTATAATACTCAGGAATAGAACCATTTTTAACTAACCCATACAAACGATTAATATCTCCACCTAAGCCCCTAAAAGCTCTATTAGCTGCCGGTTGAGCATAATGATTACATTTTGCATCCCTACTTTTAATAATTTTTGCTTTAGCTCGATTGACTCTTCGGGCAAATTCATGTTCTTCTGTTACATAGGTCTTTAGATAGCCAATATTAGTATCAAAAGTCAAATGATTAGCAATAATACGTTTAATTGAAAAAAGAGAACCACTTCCAGCATCTAGTTTATTAGAATCATGATTCCCATGGCACTCATATACACCGCCCCAAATAAACAAAACTTCAGGCTCTGAATTATAATGATCAAGAATTTTATCTAAACAATCAGGGAAAATACTCACATCGTCATCCATGAAAACTATAATTTCTCCTGATGATTCCGTCATTATTCTATTTCGTGAATAACAAACTCCACTATTTTTAGAGTTACGAAAAAAGCGTAATCTCTCGATCTTCTGTTGATGTTCTTTTAAAACTATTGGGGTTTTATCCGTTGAGCAATCGTCAATAATAACAACTTCATAGTTAGGATAAGAAAGATTCTTTATTGAGGGAAGACTAATGTTTTCCAAACTTTTTGATCGGTTATATGTAGATATTCCTACTGTTATCAAAGGATAATTCATAACAAATGGCTGGGTATTGTAGCGTATGGCACACATATATAAGTATAGTTTAAAGCCTCTTTCAGCTTATAGATATACTATAGCACGTTTAAGGTGTAATTGACAGATAAAGGTTTGAGCCTGTAATGGTCTTTCAAAAGTACAAGGTTTTCGTTCTAGGGATCTCAAAAAGTTAGGATTTTGGGCCAAATCATGGCTGAAAAATCAAGGGATAATTCTTCGGACTGTCTCCTCTAAATTCCCCATTCCTCCTGACTCTGTACGGACGCCCTTATGCAATGTCCCTACCTCCTGACTCCTACCCTCACCCATCTTTTTCAGCAAACCCTACTTATCCCACACTTTGCTGAGGCACAACCAAAAACATTAACTTTTATAGTGTAATATTTAGATACTGATGGGGATAGTGCGGGGTGTGAAGGATATGGAAAGTAGCGATCGCTTCAGACTCAATATTAGATATCACTAACAGTTAGGCATTTCACTATTTGTGCATTGCTCTTCCTAGAGCATTTCCGTCAGAAAAACCCACTCAGAAATCAATCCTAAGTTTTGACTTTTAATTTTTGACTTATGACGTTTTATTGGTATTATTTAGTCAATAATGCAATAATATTTCGGCACTATCAGCAATAATGTTGTTCTGTTATGCCTGAAATTCCCCAATTTCCCGAAGCTCTTGCCGAAGCTCTCAATAATTTCCCAGAGCTAGATTTAGACCTACCCGACCCAGAAGATGAAAATATTCCCGACTCTGAGTTTGAAAATGTAGTAGATATAGCATGGAAAGTTTGCGATCGCTTTGACCTCCAGACCGAAATTTGGCGAGGCCGTATCCTGAGAATCATTAGAGACCGAGAAAAAAAAGGAGGCGATGGGCGGGGTAGCGGATTCCTCAATTGGCTTAAGGAAAGAGAAATTAGTAAAAGCCAAGCTTATGCCTTAATAGAATTGGCCAATAGTGCTGATACTTTAATAGATAAAGGACATTTAGACCCGGACTCCATTAATAACTTTAGCAAAAGAGCTTTTGTCGAAACGGCTAAATCTCCCACAGAAGTCCAACAAATGGTCACAGATGCAGCCAAAAAAGGCGATCGCATCACCAGACGAGAAGTCAAGCAACTAGCAGACGAATGGACTGCCGTTAGTTCGGATTTACTTCCAGACGAAATTAGAGCCAAGGCCACCTCTGGTTCCATGCCACCCCGTTATTTAGCTCCCCTAGTCCGAGAAATGGAAGTGCGACTCGTTGGCCACTAAACCAGGAAACTGGATCTAAATGGCCATCCCAAGTCAACACATGAGGACAACCTCGACTTGTGGATAACTCTTATGTCCTTGGTGGTGAAATTCCATCCGCCCTGTTGTTGGGTTGACAACATAGGCCACACGGCAGCGATTGAACATCAAAGCTGTGAAGCTGGCCTAAATGGGGTCAAAGCTTTAACTACCAGATAAGTGAGACTCCTAGTAAAGGTTGACAAGTGGACGAACAGGAAGGTAATGAAACTCTCGTAACTCGGAACTATTCCAAAGGTAGCTACGGAATATAGGACAAAAGTCAGAGGGTCTTTGGATATAGATATTTCCATGTCTATATCAACAACCATACTGAACCCTCCGGGAGATTTTACCCCACTAAATCAGCCGTAATAAAGGCATAAGGGAACGAGGAAACCTCTCTAATACACCTAAGAATATAGGTCGAGAACTTAGGAAGCCATTCAAGGTCAATCTACACATTTGTGGTCGTAGGTCTTAGGGAGAGTAGGATTGGGTAAGAAGCATACTAATTAATAATTAATAATTAATAATTAATAATTAAGAGCTGCGCAGAGCGAGTAAATATTCAGAGGCTGAATTGCTTGCATTACTTAAGTAATGGGAGTTATTGTTCAGTCAATCCCTAATTACTAAAAGCTAGATAGTATAACACCTTTGGCGAAGTTGACGCCTAGGCGCTCTCATAATTATTCATTGTTCATTATTCATTATTCATTGCAGACGTACCCACTGTTAGACGTAATGTAAGGTAATTATTAGCGATGAATAAAGCTAAAACACTAAAAAGAAGATTGGGTAATCCAAAGCCCTTTCTTGAGTGCGTCTTACATTCTGAGGAGACCTCAGAATTACGCACTCGCTTTTTAAGCGTGGCATGGGATACAGACGATATACCGTCCCAGACTTCTGTCAATCCTAATCTCAAATGGAAAGACATCGACTGGAAACGGGTTGAGAAGAATGTATTTAAGTTGCAAAAGTTAATTTACAGAGCATCCATGAGTGGCGAAATCCGCAAGATGCGTAAATACCAACGACTTCTGACTTCTAGTTATTACGCAAGGTTGCTAGCTGTTAGGCGCGTAACACAGGATAATCAGGGTAAGAAAACTGCGGATATAGATGGTATTAAGAATCTATCTCCAATGCAGCGATTTAACTTGGTTCATCTACTTAAAACACGCCACCTCAAAGCAAGTCCAAGCCGTAGAGTCTGGATACCAAAACCAGGGAGGGATGAAAAACGCCCATTAGGCATCCCCACGATGTACGACAGAGCGTTACAAGTCTTGGTGAAGTTAGGTATGGAACCAGAATGGGAAGCACGTTTTGAACCTAATAGCTATGGTCTTTTCCGGTGGTCAACGCATGATGCCATTGAAGCAATCTATCTTAGCATCCACATGAAACCTAAATACGTCCTTGATGCGGATATATCCAAATGCTTTGACCGAATCAACCATGATGCACTGCTAGGAAAAGTGGGTAAATCTCCTTACAGACGGCTAATCAAACAGTGGTTAAAATCTGGGGTGTTTGACAATAAACAATTCCTAGATACTGTGGAAGGCACACCACAGGGAGGGATAATTAGTCCCCTACTAGCAAACATCGCCCTACACGGTATGGAAGAATGCCTAAATAAATTCACTGAAACCTTACCAGGTAAAAAAGATAAAAATAAAAAGGCATTATCTTTAATACGTTATGCTGATGACTTTGTTATTTTACACAAGGACATCAAAGTAGTATTACAAGCAAAAGCCGTAATACAGGAATGGTTAAACCAGGTAGGATTAGAACTAAAACCAGAAAAAACCAAAATTGCCCACACCTTGGAAGAATATGAAGGGAATAAACCTGGATTTGACTTTCTAGGATTCAACATTAGGCAATATCAGGTAAAGTCAACCGAACAAGGATTTAAAACACTGATTAAACCATCCTCCAAGAGTATAAGAACTCACTACCGGAAAATGGCAGATATATGTGACTCCCACAAAACTGCCCCCGTTAAAGCTTTAATAGCCAAATTAAATCCGGTAATAAGGGGATGGGCCAACTACTTCTCTACCGTAGTCAGTAATAGAGTATTCCACAAATTAGATATGCTTTTATGGAAAAGATTATGGAGATGGGTAGGTAGAAGGCATCCAAATAAGCCAGCAGCCTGGGTAAAGAAAAAGTATTTCCTCAAAGTTAAAGAGACCAGGAATTGGATACTTAACGATGGCGAATATATACTAAACCAACACTCAA
>NZ_JAAHGT010000530.1 GCF_010672385.1 Okeania sp. SIO2F4 | reverse complement strand
CGCTTCAAACGAAGCACTAGAGTTATCTGAATGAGGATAAGATTAATGACTAAGGAATTGTGTTTCCATTAATTCCGCTTCAAACGAAGCACTAGAGTATACTCTATATTTGGAGACGCAAATTTTATGAGATTGACTCCTTCAAAAATAATGTTCTTTAATTGTTCTGCTTTTCCTAAGATGATTCCCAAAAGTTATGAATATATTGAAGGAAATCTTACGTTACCTAGTGAGTCATCTTTTTTTGATGTTAGAATATTTACTAGACTGTATCAAAAATTTATAGCAATACCAACAGAGTTTATCTATACTTTTGGGACTTTAGAAATAAGAGCTTTAAACCTCGCTTTTCGCTAAAATTTTTCTGATAGTGCATTTCTTAATAACTATAGATACAATAGATACAATTATCAATATCCTCAGCTAATATCCTAGTATATTAGGTTTACTCAAATAAAAACTATCCTTATATCATAAAATATTGGGAAAGTCAACTGAATAAATGTCCAACTACTAAAAAAATAAATGAACTCAGCTTCAAAACACTTTTCTTTTATTCAAAATATTTTATATAGTGGAGCGATCGCCACAACAGCAGCTTTGTCTTTATTGGCCCCTAGCTTGAGTAAGCCTGCTGAGGCAAATTTAGAAAATAGTCCCAAAGTAGTTTTGGACGAAGCATGGCAAATTGTTAACCGCGAGTATGTTGATGGTAGCTTTAATCATACAGATTGGCAAGCTACCAGGAAAAGTTTATTAGAGAAAAACTATACCTCCAATCAACAAGCTTACGAGGCATTACGCGAAGCTCTAGAAAAACTAAATGACCCTTATACTCGTTTCCTAGACCCAGAACAGTTTAAAGCTCTAACTAATCAAACAGCAGGGGAAATGTCTGGAGTAGGAATGCAACTAAAGCAGGAAGAACTTACTAAGGCGATCGCTGTGGTCGATGTTGTGGAAAACTCTCCAGCGATGAAGGGAGGTTTATTACCAGGAGACCAAATTAAAGAAATTGACGGTAAATCTACTTCTGGTTTAAGTGTATCAGCAGCAGCTAAACTGATTCGAGGTGATGTGGGTACAAAGGTAGTGTTGCGAATCATTCGCTCTGGAGATCAAGAGTTTGATGTGACTTTGACTAGGGCAAGAATTGAATTACAAGCAGTTCGTTACGACCTCAAGCGAGAAGGAAACCAGCGTATTGGGTATATCCGTTTACAGGAATTTAGCGCCCATGCTGGAGAACAGATGGAAAGGGCGATAGAAGACCTGGATAATCAAAATCCTGATGGTTATGTTTTAGATTTGCGGGGGAACCCAGGGGGGTTATTGCGTATTAGTATAGATATTGCTCGGATGTGGATGGATAAAGGTGCCATTGTGAGCACAGTTAACCGAGATGGAGATAGACAAGAACTGCGGGCAAACCGTTCAGCTTTGACTGATAAACCGACAGTGGTGTTGGTAGATGGTGACTCTGCGAGTGCTAGTGAAATTCTTGCAGGAGCCCTCAAAGATAACGGTCGTGCTGTAATTATGGGAGACCAGACTTTTGGGAAAGCTTTGGTACAGTCGGTGCATTCTTTATCAGATGGTTCTGGTTTGGCAGTAACTATTGCTCACTACTATACTCCTAAAGGAACTGATATTAGTAAAAAAGGTGTTACTCCAGATGTGGTTCTAAATTTGACAGATTCTCAAAAACGACGCTTATATCGGAAACCAGAAGCGATCGCTACTATATCAGACCCCTATTATGCCCAAGCTGTTAATCTTTTGAAAAATAAAGTATTGTTACGCCCTTTAGTATTAAGGGAAGAAGAAAATTAAAGTGAAGAGAGTTGATTTGATTTTAGGTTGCTCAGGGAGATCGCTAATTATAGTGGAATTGATCTCCACGCAACTGTCCTCTTAAGTGAACTAATTCTGGTAAAATTAGCTTTTCCATCCCTAGTTTGACTGCGTTGCTAGAACCTGGAAGTGAAAATACTAATTTACCTTGATAACTACCAGCAATAGCACGAGAAGCGATCGCCCTGGAACCAATTTCTTGATAACTCAGCCACCGAAATAGTTCCCCAAAACCGGGTAAAGTTTTTTCTAATAAATTTTCAATAGCATCATAAGTAGTATCTCTGGGAGCTATTCCTGTACCACCATTCAAGATTACAGCATCTATAACTTCTATCTGACATAGATATTGTAGTTGTTTAACAACTTCCAATTTTTCATCTTTGATAATTATATATGCTGTTACGGAATGACCAGCATTTCTCAACATTTCCTGAAGTAATTGACCACTTTTATCTGTTTCTTTTGTGCGGGTATCACTAACCGTAATCACAGCACAACTGAGAGTAATATCTGGAGGAGCAGGATGAGGAATTTGTTTATCCATGTAGTCTGTTCAACAATTAATAATTAATAAGCTAAGAATCATTTAGGTTGTATATTCCCTTTTGTCGGTTGCCTCTTGCCTCTTGCTTTTGACAAAAATTGGATATATGGTTTAAATACCAAACAGCTTAATTACCTCTTCTGTAATAGAAGTATTGGCTAAAAGGAATTTTTTTTCTTCTCTTGGTCGATTGGATATGGCGCACTTCGGAGCGGCTCTGCACTCTTCGGGAAACCTCGCCATCCCTCGACCGCTTTTTCTCCATAAATGGAGAGGCTTTATACCTTAATTTTTTGGTAAAGAGTTAATCTGGTCAAATAAAGATTGTAAAAGATCCTGTAATAGTTTGGAGAACTTAACGTTGAGTTATCTGTTTTCTGTTTTAGGGAAATCTAGGGAAGTAGCTAGACATCCCCAGGCTCAAAATTTACTGGCCTGGGGAACCCATTAAGCCTTGTTAAATTCTAAACCATGCTCTTTAGCATAACGCTCCATAAAGCGCATAAAACGATCCCATTCTGTGAGAGACTTCATAACATGAAATCCCTCAAGGAATTTAGGCTGGCCATTGACAAATCTAGCCTTAACTTCGCGACTGGTAATTTGGCCTTCTTCATCAATCATATACATCCCTGTAATTTCTTGAGTAACATCTTGGCCTAAAGCCTTGGGATTCTCAAAAATCAATGTAGCTGTTCCCTGATTACCACTACGGGAACGAGTTAAACGCACTTCTGGTATAGCCTCTTCATCAACACCTTGAATAAATTGAATTGCAGTCATTAGTATTTTTTTTATCCTTAATAAATCGTTAAGATATTATTATAAACAGAAAAATGGTCTCCTAGAACCCTGGGTCTAGGAGAAGATCTGCTTTTCATTTAGCAAAGCAAAATTGTAATAGGCCAAAAGTATATCAATTGTCAAATAAACGTTCTACATCATCTGCAGAGGAGCCACCACGACTAGAGTTAACTCTTAAAGATGCTCCATCTTTAGATAAATCATAAGTCAAAGGTTTAGTTTCAGAAATAAGGGCTTTACCTTCTTCTGCTAGAGATGTAGCTGGAAACTTGACCATCAAATCTTTGAGAGCTTCAATACGCTTAGGTACAGCAGGATGAGTAGTGTCAAATTCAGCACTTGGTGTTTGCCCCAAAACTTTCATTGCTCTTAAACAACCTTCTGGTTCAAAACCTGCCTTTGCTGAATATAAATATCCCACTTCGTCAGCTTCAAATTCTCTTTTACGGCCTTCTTCAGCTAAGGTTTGTTCCAACTCTTCTGTTTTCTGGGCGACAATTTCATTTATTTTTTCTTGAGATGCTTTCAAACGTTGGCGACTAGCATTGCCCAAAACTGCACCACCAACTCTGCCTGCTCTTCCGCCAAATACTCTTGCTGCACTACCTCCAATAGACATACCAGTTGCCTCTGTCTGAGCATCCTGCTTTTCTGCCAAAACTTCTTGTTCAGTTTCTTGTTGAATTTGTTCGATTAAAGCAACTTTTTCTACAGGAGCTAAGGCTATATGCTTTTCAGTATGATGACCCATTTCGTGGGCAACTACACAAGCTATTGCTGAAGCATCCCCAGCAAGTTGGTCTAGGAGACCGTTGTAGATAGCAATCAGGTTAACGTCAGTGGCAAAAGCGTTAATATTGTATTTTGGAACAATTACAATCCGCCATGGTTTTTCATCAAGTTTATTGGCCCTGGCAATGCGCTCCAGGATTCGATATAGTGCATAAAGGTCTTCAGGTAGTTCTTCTTTGGCCTGTTGGTATATACTTTTTGGTTGTTCTGTTGGGGTAGAATTTTCCGATGATGTGGGGTTGGCTTTAACTGATAGTTGATTGGTAGGTGGGAGAAGTGTGATTGCTGCTAATGTACCTAGTATAGTTTTGATTTTCAACATGATATTTCAACCGAAAGTTAAACTAATTTTTTTCTCCTTCAAGAAAGTTGGTATCTGGAGAAATATTGGTTAAGAGAATTAATTATTGATATTGACTACTCCCCGGAGGTCAGTTACGGGGATTATTAAGTTGATACTACGCAACAGGATAAATTATTGTTGCTTCGTTTCTTCTTATACCATTTCTCCAAGAAGTTGCACTTAATATAAATATGAGAATAGTCAGTCTAATAAGGTCTAAGCAACAATTATTAAGTGCATTGTTACAGAGAAATGGTATTAGCTGACCAAAGACACACTCTCTGGGGACAAGTCAAAGTGCCCCTAAACAGTTGGCTTAAGTTTAACCCTGGCTTTCTGCTTACTTTTCGGATAATATTTGCAGCTCCATTATAGTCTGCATTCACAAAGCAACTATTACCACTTTTATATAAACCACGCTGTCGTACAGGCAGTCGCTCATGGGGGAAACCCCCTTTGGCGGCGCTGCATCGCTTTATTCTTTTTCCTGAGGGTTTCCAATCATCGGGTATTTCACCATGATTAGGCAGATCCTCACCATCTAAAAATGAAGCAATACTTGTATAATTTTCTTCTGTTTCTATAAATATTATTCCATATTCTTGACACAACTGAGCTATTCTTTCTTTAAGTCTGGCTGTAGGAATTGGTACAAATTCTGAATTATTTTTCTTTCCTAATTCTATTTCATTTTTCTGACCTTTATTCCAACCAAAAACAATCGTACCGATCCGATTTTCTCAGCAATGATTAATTACTATCCTGGCTGCCTTATTTATACCATCGCGGATTTGGCGGTTACGTTTTTCTGTAATGGCAGTCAATCGATTTGACCAAAAACCTTGAGCCTGATTTTCTTTAAGAGTTGATACCTGTTTGTTGTACCAACGATTCATTGATTTAATCTTTTTCCCCTCCACAATCAAGCTCGTACCCACATTCGATACACAGGTCAACCAATTATTTATACCATAGTCAATTCCTCAGACATTTTATTGATTTAATTGAGGTTTAACTACTACTTCTTTTTCATAGACACGCTTCCCAATAAAAACATTTGTTTATCGGTAATATTCTCAGTTTTTTAACAGCATAAAATTCAAGATTATTAGGAATGGGAATCAAGAAGCTATCTAAACCAAACCAGCGCTTACAGGTATTGCACAGTGGTACTCTGATTTGATTACCTTTGAGTTTTAATGCTTGAGAAGGATAACTAACTGTAGCTAATCCGGCTTTTTTTCTATACTATAGGTATTCTGGGTCTGTCTAGGATTTTACCTTCAGTATAGGCTTTAATTAGACCATAATCTGTCTAGGATTTTACCTTCAGTATAGGCTTTAATTAGACCATAATAAAAGCGAAATGATTCAGCTACAGTTCTCAATATTTGTTTTGCTGCTTGAGAATCTAGAAATTTATAGTGATATTTGTGTTTGTAGACTTTTTCATCCGTCAAACTTGCCAATAGTTTTGTGAGACTTAAAAAATAATTGCTGACCATAATATATTCCCATGTTAGTTAGCTTGTGAGACTGTTCACATAAGAATATTAAAATGGCAATTAATTCGGGATTTTGAGAAACTCAAACTTGTTGACAAGCATACATTTTTCCACCTTGAAAGTTAAATTTATTGTACTATATAAAAGAATGACTAAAGTCGTATGGCCTTAACACCTAGCTCTTTTTCATCCCCGCTCTGAAAGATACGGGCATTCAACGGAAGCTTTTCGGTAAGCTTGAGATTGGTCTGGAAAAATCCACAATAGTAAAAATTGACTTAATTATATTATAACTGGTTGTTTTTGTCAAATAAAAATAGTAGATGGTGAAGATAGAAAGGGGAATATTATATGAGGTACGTTAATGTTTGCTACCAATAATTGATAACAAGATGGGGAGATTCATAAATTAGATATCTGGCAAATAGTTGGATAAAAAAAATTGGTAGTGGTAAAGAAAGAAGTAATAATAAGTAGTAGGGAATAGGGAACACAGAATGGTTTTGCTCTCCTTTATCCTTACTATTTTAGGACTACCCAAAAATTATAGTATATAGCAAAGAAATAGTTGGTTAAGACATAGACTGATGATCAATAACAGACGATAAAATGTTTTTCCCAATATTGCCTGTTGCTTACCGAATCACCAATAATTAATAATTATTTATTAAATAATTCAGCTTACTTTGCCTCCCCTTTCAAGAGGAAAAAGCGGTCGTTTGCGTTAGTGTTAGCGCAGCTCCTCCGCAGGAGGCAGCTCCTCTTTCAGAGGAGCTGCCA
>NZ_JAAHGT010000053.1 GCF_010672385.1 Okeania sp. SIO2F4 | reverse complement strand
TTCACCATTTTTAGTATAACTTTGTCTTTGCTTTCCGCGACTGTTTCCAAGTCAGTACGACATTCAACATCAGGATTAGCTGGTGCTTCATAGGGCAAGTCAATACCAGTAAATTCTTGAATTTCTCTTGCTCTAGCAAGTTTGTAAAGTCCTTTTTTATCCCGTGCTTCACAAACTTCAAGAGGTGCATTAACATAGACTTCAATAAAGTTGCCAATGCGTTTTTTCACCTCAGAACGAACTTCATTATAAGGAGAAATAGCAGATACTAAAACAATCACACGATTACGAGTTAAAAGATGGGCTAAAAAACCAATTCTCCGGATATTTTCATCTCGGTCAGCTTTACTAAAACCCAAACTTTTACCAATGTCTTGACGTACAACGGTACTATCAAGAATTTCTACTGTGTAACCAAGCGATCGCAACTCTTCTGCCACAGCAAAACTTAGGGTGGTTTTGCCAGCACAGCTTAAACCAGTAAACCATACCGTTAGACCAGTTTGATTGTTATTTTCCATGCACAAAATCCTCTTAAAAACAAAGTTTAAATCCTGACTAAAAAAAGGGATTTAAAGTCCTATTAATCTATTGACTTAAGATGTCAACTATGATAATATATATATTTACCTTGTAACAATTAAAATATAATTTTCATCAGATGTAAATACTAAATCAATAATAAAAATTATAGTCAACGAACAAGATTATCTGAATCTCCCTAAATAAAGAATCTACCAGCAAATCTTTTCAATAAAAATTTAATTTTTAATCCTTCCTGTTCCCTGTTCCCTGTTCCCAACTTCTGTAACAAGTATAATCAAATCTCCACGTCAAAACTTAATTCATATCAATGGAAAATATCAAATATCTTCGTACTTGGTTACGCATATCTCGTCAACCTCAGTACCGTTGGCTTTGGTTTGTAGCTGCAGCACTAATATATGTAGGTATTCTTCTGTTTCCAATGACAGGAGTAGAAAAAGAAGCAAAAGGAGCCTTAGCAGTATTTGGAGTTACAGCTTTTCTGTGGGCAACTAATACCCTACCAGTAGCAGTCACAGGCTTAATGGTACTATTTTTAATTCCCCTCAGTGGCAGTATGTCTGCGACAGAAACCTATGCCTATTTCGGCAACAAAGCAGTATTCTTTGTATTAGGAGCATTTATTCTAGCCAGTCCTATTCAACGTTCCGGACTTAGCACTCGTCTTGCTCTAACAGTAGTTTCCCGTTTTGGCAATACCCAAAATACCCTAATTGCCTCTATCTTAATTCTTTCTGCCCTAATGTCCTTTGTGATTAGTTCCTATGCAGTAACGGCCATGTTATTCCCGGTGGTTATAGAAGTTGTTCAAGCAGCAGGTGCAAAGCCAGGTGGACGTTTTGGTCTAGCAGCATTTTTAGCCTTGGGATGGGGTTGCGGTATAGGTGGTATTGCAACTTTACTGGGGGGAGCTAGAGCACCTCTAGCATTAGGAGTGCTCCGCAGCACAACAAAAGGAGAATACGATATTACTTTTGCCGAGTGGTTTATTTGGTCTATTCCCTTAGTTGTCCTCATGTTAATAGTTTGTTATTTTCTACTATTACAAATAGGAAAAGGTCAAGTAGTTTCTTTATCTAACGCCCGAAAATTTCTCGGAATTAGAGCAAAAAGCCTTGGTGCAATTTCATCCAGAGAAGTTGGTACATTGGTATTAGTGACGGGAATAGTTTTATTATGGATTTTTAGAGGAAAAGCTTGGGGACTAGATACAATAGCTTTCTTTGGGGTTATGTGTAGCTTCATTTGTGGTTTAGCAAGTTGGCAAGAAGTAGAAGAGGATGTTAACTGGGGTATTTTTTTGATGTATGGTAGTGCTATTGCTCTAAGTGCAGTTTTAAGAGATACAGGAGCAGCACAAGCATTGGCAGAAACTTTATTGGGATCGTGGATTAATTCTGGTATTGTTTGTTTTGTGGCAATGGTTTTGATTATTACTTTTTTGACAGAGGGAATGAGTAATGCTGCTGCAGTAGCAGTTTTGATGCCAGTTGGACTTGCTTTGGCTGCTAAATATGGAATAGATCCAAGGGCAATGACGTTGGGTATTACTCTGCCATCGGGTTTAGCTTTTCTGTTACCAGTTAGTACCCCGGTAATGGCCATTATTATGGGTAGTGGTTATGTGTCGCCTTCTGAAGCTTTTAAGCGTGGCTTGTTGCTAAAATTAGTGGGGACTTTGATATTCTTGGCAATGGCAAAATTTTATTGGCCTTTATTTGGGTTGGGAGTGTAAGAGATGAGTATCTGGTTGGTGGTTGCAAATCCCTACGCTTACGATAAAGCAATGTGGAAAGCAGTCTCAGAAGCACAACAAAATCAAACTAAATTGAGAGTTGTATTTTTTATTAATAATAACTCAATTCATGATGTAATTGGTGAATTGGGGCAGAGTGGTTGGTTGGGATCTAATCCTTTGCATAAACTACAAAACTCTATGTTGGAAGGTTATCGTGCTTTAGCTGGTGATGTTTTGAAACGGGTTAAACGTAAAGCAAAAGAAAAGGAAGTGGAATTAGAAACTCAGGAAGTAATGGAAAGACCTACTATAGAGAAATATCTGTTTGAGCTTGTAGAAAAAGGTGCCACAAAAATTGTGATTGCTGGTCCACAGTTACTTACTGCTAAAATCGGAGAATTACCAAATATAGCAGAGTATATTGAAGAAGATTAGGGAGTAGGGAGTAGGGAGTAGGGAGTAGGGAATATGAATAATAATTGATTTTATTGTGGATTTTTGGAGATGTCTATTAGGTCGAAAAAGGGAATAAGGAGAAGTAATTGATAATTTGATTAAACAAGCAAATTCTTAGAGTTTTTTATCAAGAATCATTTTACATTGCTATATTAATTGACCATTCAATCTGATGCTAAAAGTTAATCATAAATTTCAAAGTTTTGAAGAATATTTATCATACTCTGATAATTCAGAGAAACTCTATGAATTATTTAATGGAGAATTAATTGAATTGCCTGCAGAATCAGGTTTAAATGTTGAAATTGCTAACTTTTTATTCCTGCAATTTGCCATACTTTTAGGTCATCGTAGAGTTAGAGGTCAAGGATTAGAATTAGAGGTCAGAGGTGAACCTAAAAATCGCTATCCCGATCTGACTATTATCCGAGAAGAACATATTCAACTATTCTCAAAAAGGAATACAATTCCCTTGTCTATGTCACCTCCTTTATTAGTTGTTGAAGTTGTTAGTCCTGGAGATTTACAAAGAGAGAGAGATTATATTGCTAAAAGAATTCAATATCAAGATTGCGGGATTCCTGAATATTGGATTGTTGACCCAGAAACTCAAAGCATATTAGTCTTAGAATTAACAGGAAAAATTTATGCAGAAGTCGGTAATTTTTCTGGTAATGATTTAGTATTATCTCCTGGATTTAGGTCTATTAATTTAAAAGTTTATGCAGTATTTGATAGGGAAAATTAATTAGTTCAGTAGTGGACTGACTTTTGAATTTAACGAAAACTGAATTATTAATTATTAATTGTTAATTATTAATTATCAATCGGTGTCCCATCCCCGGAAAAGATAAAACTCGCCCAATAATAAGGATGTTGATATTCTCCTTCTTGCAACCAATCTCGCTGAATTTCCAGCAAAGCATACCGGCGTCTTTTTCCTGTTTTTAATCCCCGATAATAAGCTATCATCAAATCTTTTGTGGCATTATCTTCTACTTTCCACAGACTAATCATTTGACTTTCGCTGCCTGCAATAACGAAAGCACGACGTAATCCATAAATTCCTTCCCCCACGCTAATATCCCCTATTCCTGTATCGCAAGCGGATAATACTACTAATTGAGTGCCAACCAAATTTAAGAGGGTGGCTTCATAAGCAGTAAAAACTCCATCATCTCCTCCACTCTGTTGTTTTTCGACTCCGGCAAACACTAACCCAGAACGAAATAGGGGATTATCAATATCGGTTGAGTTTTCTGATGTAGGTTTGGATAAAAAGAATCCATGAGTGGCAATATGGAGAAAGTCAGGATTTTTGACTTGTTTGAGGGCATTTTCTGTGGCTTTGGTTTTGGTTAAAATTAGAGCTTCCGGGAATAGTTGACTGATGGTTTCTGCTTCTTGTTGTGTGCCTGCTAGGGGTAGAAACACGCGATCGGATAAGTCTATGGAACGGTAATTTTCAAGGGCGACTTTTTCTCCCTGTTGTTGATAGCTAGGGTTTGCTATGACTAGGGGAGTTTGTCGGTTATTTTTGGAATTTTGTCGTAGTAAGTCGCGTCCAGAGGTGAGATAGGTAATTTGATAATTTTCGACTAAATATTGGTTGTTCTCATCGACTAATGCTTCAAAAGGGATGAGGTTGAGAGCAGCATCGGGAGATAAGAGAATGGTTTTGGTTTCTCCCAAGAGTTGGCGTACTGGCTGCATTACCATTTCATCGAGTTTTCTGGCAGAGCGTTTGAGTTGTTTGAGAGGAACTTTGGGGTTGCGGAGGTATTTGCGTAATTTTCCTACTGTTTTGTCGATGGGTTCTGCTTCTCCTAAGTCGATAGCTTGGGGTTCGCCTGTTTGATATAGAATATAAGCAGCATAGCGAGGTTCGCCATAGGGGTCATTTGGGAGGGCTTTAGGATTAAGATTAACGGGTCGATACTGTACTAACTCCAATAAAGCGACATTAGCTGGAATTTGTTGTTGAATCTTTTCGAGGGTAATAGGTTGGGATAAATTATGGAATTCAGCACTACGACGATTAAGTTTGTCTTCGAGTTCTTTTACTTCTTCTTCAACTGTGGTGAGTTGTTGGCGGTAAATATCAGGGGAAGGAATATCTTCTGGCTTTTTTAAGGTAAGGTTAGAGCGTTGAGTAACTTTAGCAATGAGTTGATTCAATAAGTCTTGAGTTTCAGGGTCATCAGTGCGCTGGCGGAGAATTTGCAGGCTGTTAGTTAAAACATCAAGGATACGCCCTTTGCGCTCAAAGATAGTTTTAAGTGCTAGATGAATCTCTTGTGAGCTGTTGGGTACAGATTGAAGATTGAAAGAAATAGCTGCATTAGTTACCCCAGAAATTTGCTTTATGTAATATCGTTTTTGCTCTTCATCCCCTGGCACTAAGTTTTTAGAGAGATTATACTCTTGAACTGCAAGTCCTTGACTTAATAATTTGATTGCTTGAGTTGTATTGCCTTGAGATCGGTAAAGTGATGCCAGAGTGTTGAGAATTTCTGCTACTACAGGAGAGTTGTCTCCTAACTGTAGCTTTAATATATCTAAGGACTTTTTCAGGAGGGGTTCGGCTTCAATATATTTTCCTTGGTTTGTGTAAAGATGTGCAAGGTTATAGAAACTAATTCCTACCTCAGGATGCTTGTCTCCTAACTGCGCCCTTAACATAGCTAAGGACTGTTTCAAGAGGGGTTCGGCTTCAATATATTTTCCTTGATGGCGGTAAAGTTCCGCTAGGTTGTTAAGACTAATTCCTACATCACGATGCGTCTCTCCTAGAAGTTCCTTCTTGATTGCTAAAGAATGTTTCAAGAGGGATTCGGCTTCCGTATATCTTCCTTGGTAGCGGTAAAGTGATGCCAGGTTGTTCAGGCTGATTGCCATATAAAGATTTTTGTATCCTAAAATTTGCTTTAAAATATCTAAAGATTCTCGGTAGAGGGATTCGACTTCAGCATATCTTCCTTGGTGGCGGTAAAGTGATGCCAGGTTGTTCAGGCTGGCTGCCACATAGAGATGTTTTTTTCCTAACTTTTGCTTGAATATAGCTAACGACTGTTGTAATAGGGGTTCGGCTTTGTCATATCTTCCTGTGTAAATATAAAGTTCTCCTAGGTTGTTAAGACTTTCTGCCACATCAAGGTGATTACGTCCGAGTACCTTTTTGCGAATTGTTAACAACTCTTCTTCAAAGGGAATGGCTTCGCCGTACTTTCCTTGCTGATATAGTTGTTCTACCTGCTGGACTAATCTCTCAGCCTTAGCTAACTCATCTTCCTCTGAAACCTGAGACAATGCCTGCTCCAGAATAAACACTGGCATTCCTACCCAAAATCCCATCACCCCAACAACAGCAACCACAGACGATATAGATAAATTTATCAAACTCTTTTTCATAATTAATTTCCCCCTAAAACTTCATCTATTAGTTCTTTATCTTCCTTATTTAGCCGCTTGCCTAACACTAAATAATTTACTCTTGCCTTCTCCAACCACTCTACCGCTTCATTCCTATTACCTAACACATATTCTACCAACCCTAATCCCAATTGCATCATCGCCTTAACTTCACTCTTTTCCTCCTCCACAGTCAACGCCAACCCTTGCTGGTAAACTTCCTTCGCCATTAAGCTCAATCCTACCTGTCGGTAAATATCCCCCAACAACTGATAAACCGTTGCTATCTGACTTCTAGATTTGACTAAACCTTCTAATACCTGAATAGCCTCAAAATTTAATTCATTTTGTCGGTAGAAATAAGCTAAAGTTAATCCTTCTTGCTCCTGACTTAATCCCTGCTGCTTAATAACCGCTACTTGTTCCCGTAAAGTCTTTGCTTCTTGATCCTCTAAGACAATAAACCAAAGATCCTGACGTTCGTCTTCTTGTGCAGAAGTAGCTCCATTATCCGCAAGTACAGTTACAGTGTAATATTCCCCAGGCTCCAACTTTCCATCATAAAGAATTTGAGTTTCATTGGTTTCTTTTTCCCACTCTTCTTCCTCGCCTTCAACTTTAACTGTATAGCTAGTTGCCCCGAAAACTTTATTCCAGCGAATAGTTAATGGCTCATTAAAAACGTTAGTATTGCGGGGACTAATCAGATAGGGCAGTTCTTTTAGCTTTTCTTCTTTTATAGTAGGGAAGCGACCTCCTGGGTTATTACAATCTGGGCATAATCTAATGACAGCCTCTCCTTCAGGACATCCCTGAGAAACAAGATACGTTCCTGGTTCCTCGAGTACCCATTTATTGCGATCGCTACAATAAACCTTTACCGAACTATTACTCCCTAGCTTTATTTCGTCCTCACTACTGAGAAGAATACCAGACTCAGCTTGAATAAAATCTTTCCATTGTGACTTTTTTACCTGGACATTCCCTCGAACATCAATTAGGATATGAGCGGGACTACTCAGGACAGGAGTCGCCCATCCTATAAGTATTAACGTCAATGCAGCCTGAATTGTCTTTTTCCAATTGAGTTTCATAATGATTAATAATTAAAATTTAATGACAACCTCAAACTGTCATTGCGAGGGGGACTGAGAAAGCAGTTATGTCAGTTTGCCTACCGTTAACCCCCCCGTGGCAATCTCGGAGATTGCTTCGGGGGGGGTTAATACTTTTTCGAGAAGGTTAACTTTTAATATTGCCGCCTCGCAATGACAACCTCTTGGCTTTCTTTCACCCCCGTGGCAATCTCGGAGATTGCTTCGGGGGGGGGTTAACACTTTCTCCAGAAGGTTAACTTTTAATATTGCCGCCTCGCAATGACAACCTCTTGGCTTTCTTTCACCCCCATGACAACCTCAAAGTGTCATTGCGAGGGGGGCTCAGAAAGCAGTTATGTCAGTTTGCCTACCGTTAACCCCCCCGTGGCAATCTCGGAGATTGCTTCGGGGGGGGTTAATACTTTTTGCAAAAGGTTAACTTTTAATATTGCCGCCTCGCAATGACAACCTCAAACTGTCATTGCGAGGGGGCTCAGAAAGCAGTTATGTCAGTTTGCCTACCGTTAACCCCCCCGTGGCAATCTCGGAGATTGCTTCGGGGGGGGTTAACACTTTCTCCAGAAGGTTAACTGTTTATATCACCGCCTCGCAATGACAACCTCAAGGTTAACTGTTTACATTACTGCCTCCCGATGACAACTGCTTGGCTTTCTTTTCTTCAAACAATTGTTAATTGTTAATTTTTAATTGTCGTTTAGCTTCATATAACCATTCATCCTCTTCAGAATTAATAGTTTCACCCGCAGCTAGACGAAGTTCAATCAATTCACGACATTGTTGCCAATTTTCTTTAACTTCAGAAGATTGTTTATTTGTCTTTGACAAGACTTGACTGTAGATACAAAAAGCTGCCCCTGGATTACGGATATCTTCCTTATATTTTTTAGCAATGGCCATTGCAGGTAAAAGATAGGCCAAAGCATCATCATATCGCTTTTGCTTAAATCTTGCCCACCCGAAATTCTTATATATGCCATATTTTTGAGTCTGGAAATTCAACTTTTCTACATCCGTTAACTGCTCAAAATTCTGTTCTTTTTCCTCTAAAAGCTGCAAACCTTGATTCAGAAAATCTATGGCTTCCCTGTTCTTATTTTCCCGAATATACCAATAAGCAAGATTATTATAGGCATCCACAAACCCACCTCTAATTGCAATTAGATATTGTTTTTTGGCATTCTCAAAATCTTGTAATTCTTCATAGATAGTTGCCAACTTATAATGAGCATCAAAATTATTATCATCTAACTGAATTGCTTGTAAATATTTCTCTTCTGTCGAGGCTAATTTGTCCTGTTATTGTAATTTTATACCTGCCAATTTATAGCGATTAGAAATAGATGGCAAGTTCAACCAAATTACTAATAGCAACCCTGTCATTAATAAGCTAAAACCAAGCTTTGTCTCCTCGTGAAAATGTTGAGGAACTTTGACTTTCTCTAAAAGTTTATCAAACCCTTTTTCTCCCGTTTCCGTTAACTCACTTTGAGCTTGAAATAATGATAAAATAAATGGAACAATAGCTACTGCCGCTAGAAATTCTGAAGTACTACTGAAAAAAAGTCTAGCCAGCCTTAGCGAAATGGCTATGTTTCCTATCACAGAAATACCTCTGACTCCTCTAAAAAAACAGTCAAAACGATTCCAAGGGTGAGATTTTCTGTTTTTTTCCTCAACATAAATATCCAAATACCACCACCAAGCATCGGCAGGTTTTGGGAAATTATTTCGATATTCAGCTAAATTAATAAATTGAGTCAATTTATCAGCATTATGTTTGAGTTTACCATCTAAATATTCAATTTTTAAAATTGTATAACTAGAAGGTTTGACTCTATTTGATAATGCCTTATTAATACCATCTCTAGTTAATAAAATCTCTAAAATATCCTTCTTTGATAGAGTCTCAGAAGTATTGAACTTTTCTAACAAATTTTTATAATAATCTAAAAGAGTAAAAAGAATAACTTTCATCCTCTAAACTAACCTCCAAATATTGACGGTTTGACTAAACTATAACATTTTATTGTAGGGATTTGGTCTCAAAACCGAAGGGAAAAGATAGAAAACCTTTTTCCTAAAAGTTTAATTCTGATATAGCAATTCCCATACTGGTAAGGTACAAAATCTAGGTTTTAGGGAACACTTAACTGGAAACAGGGAATGGAATAGAATCGAAATAAAGATAGGTGTACGTCATTAGCCTGAGAAACGCTATATAATACAGTAAAAAACATTTAGGATTTCTCGATGACCAATGGGTTTGGAGACTAAAACCCTAGAGTTTTTTTTCACGAATCATTTCCTATTGCTATAGGATAATTCATCAAATAACTTTAGTGCCATGGAACAGGAAATATACAATCAAGCTGTAGCAAATTCTCGTGCTGGAAAATATCAAGAGGCAATTGAAGATTTTAGCCGAGTTATAGAAATGAATCCTAATTTTGCTGAAGCTTATTATGGCAGAGGTTTGGCAAAGTTTGATTTAGGAAATAAGGAGGAAGCAATTGCCGATTATACTCAAGCTTTGGCAATTAATCCTAATTATATAGATGCTTATTTAGGTCGTGCTATTGCTAGATTAATAGTAGGGGATATTTCAGGAACTATTACAGATGCTAATCAGATAATTACGATTAATGGTAACTATGCTCCAGCATATAAATTGTTAGGTAATGCTTACCGTAAACAAGATAATCAAGCAGATGCAATTGCTAATTTTAAGCGTGGTGCAGAATTGTATTTAGAACAGAAGGATGCTGTTAATTGTCGGAAATGTTTGGATAATATTAAACAGTTGCAAAATGTAGTCTCTCCTGCTGTTAAAACTGACAGTAATGTTCGGTGGGAAAAAGGTGATAGTAAAACATTTTTAAATCGAATGTTGAGAAGATTTGAAAAAGGCGATCGCCGGGGAGCAATGGCAGATTTAAACTGGGCTTTACAAGTGGATACTTCAGATTCTCAAGCTTATTGTTGTCGAGGAATTATTCGTTATAAACAAGGGGATAATTTAGGGGCAATATCAGATTTTAATCAAGCTTTGCAATTTAATGATCGAGATGTTTTAGCTTATCGAAATCGGGGGATGATTCGGAGTAAAATGGGAGATTTTAAAGGAGCGATCGCTGATTTTGATGCTGCTTTAAAAATTGAACCAAATAATTCACTTATTTATGTCACTAGAGGTAATGCTTATCGGGATATGGGTGCGTATCAAGAGGCAATGAAAGATTATGAACAAGCATTAAAAATTAATCCGAATGAAGCTAAAGCTTTTTATAACCGGGGGATTATTTATTCCCGTTTAGAAGAAATGACAAAAGCTATAGATGACTATCAGAATGCTGCTCAATTATTTGGGGAAGCTGAAGACTGGAATAATTATCAAAAAACTTTGGAGAATTTGAAGAAAATTCAGACAACTGTTCCTAGTCAAAATCAGAATATTGATGAAGATGCTAAGTATAAGAAACTGGAACAACAATTGTTAAGAATGGTTGGCGGATATTGGGAAATGGCAGAAAGATTAATTGCAAAAGTTGAAGAAAAATATCCTGGTAGAGATAGGATTTGGTATTTGGAAAAAGTTATATCTGATTGGCAGCAACAGCAGGATAGTTGATTCATTAATTGATAATTGATAATGAATAATGGATAATTATTTTTGTTTTCGACTATTGCCGACATGAAACGCTTTTTGGCTAGCGCAAAGCTTTCCAGAACGCAATATTCATTATCAATTTCATGGGAGCATCTTGCTCCCACTGTTGCCTTAATAAATACAGGACTTACGCATAACTACCACATTTAGTAGGGGTGATTCGCGAATCACCCCTACAGATAGCGTATAATTCTACATTTTGCGTCAGTCCTGAAATATTAACCTTCAAAGCCTAAATCCTATTACCATAAATCATGTTGCGGTCTATAGCTGAGAAAACTTGATTCCTAGAAGTTTCGGAAGTTAAACATTGACAGACTAACTGAGCTACATCTGCTCGATGAATAGTTCCTGCAATTTTATAGTCTGTAGTTAAAAAACCATTACCCGTAGCTGGTTCCGATTTTAAGCCACCTGGACGAATAATAGTATAAGTTAATCCACTATTAATCAGATGCTGCTCTGCTTTTTCTTTTTCTAGCAAAACCGGACCGAGAGTTTCTAATGCTTGGGGTGGTAAAGCAACTGCACTTTCACCACTACCGATAGAGGAAATAAGGATAAATTGTTGTACTTGAGCTTTGAGAGCAATATCAATTAGATTTTTATTACCTAAATAATCAGCACGCTCACCATCTTTGGGTAAACCTCCAATAGTGCTGATGACTGTGGCGATCTTTTCCTCACCTAGCATTGCAGTTTCCACAGATGCTATATCTAAAGCATCACCCATGACAACTTTAATACCCATTGTCTCCAATTCTGGTTTAGTATCGGGTGAACGTAATAATGCTTTAAGTTTGTGATTTTCTGCAATTAGACATTTAGCAATTTCTCGTCCTACCCCTCGACTTGCACCAGCTAAAAAAATGTAAGATTCAGATGTCATATTTGTGATAATTTTCTAATTTTGGCATTACAGCTGTTTTCATTTCAGTAGACCACAGTAGGGGCGATTCGCGAATCGCCCCTACAGAGTTTTGGTTATGACGATGTGGTTTATCAATCTGAAAAGCGCTGTAAGAATTATAGTATAGCAATTACTACTCAGTTACAGCGGTTTTCATTTCAGTAGACCACAGTAGGGGCAAATGGCCATATAGCCTGACGACATGGGCTTCGCCTAACGCCCCTACAGGGTTTTGGTTGTGGCAATGTGATTCATCAATCTGAAAATTGTGCTTTAATGGCGATCGCCTAACTACTAACTGAAAATAATTTATATTTGCTCAAATTTAGGCTCCATAAATTATCAATTACTGCTTCCTACTTCCTACTCCCTACTCCTAACTAATTCTCTGTTAATTCAATGGCGCGTTGATAAGCTGCTACAGACTCATCAAGTTGACCTATTTCTTGTAAGGAATTTCCTAACAAATGGTAAACTTCTGCCATATCTATATTATCCTCACTTTCAGGAGAAGTTGGTTGAATTTGACTAACCTTTAATTCAATGACTTGCTGATAACAAGCGATCGCCTCTTGCCATTTTTCTTTTTCTGCTAAAGCTTTACCTAAACCATAGTAAGATTCTATAGATTCAGAATTTAATTGTACTACTTGTCGATAATATTTAACTGCTTCATCCCAGTTTTGTTGAGAGCTAAATATTTCTCCTAAACTATAGTAAGCTTCCCACAATTTAGGGTCTAATTTAATAGCTTGCTTAAAACAAGTTATTCCTTGCTTTGTTTTACCTTCTTCTATTAAACCCTTACCTAAAGTACAAAACTCTTGGGGAGTTGTCCAACTAGGATGTTGGATGAGAGCATTATAAGATAACTCCGCAGCTTCATCAACCTTTCCTTGAGCTAGCAAAACTTCAACTAAATTGCGATAACCATCTTTTAAGTCTGGGGCAAATTTAATTGCTTTTTGGTAAGCAGTTATAGCTTCTGAGTGTCGCTGCTGTTGAACGTATAATTCTCCTAAACTGACATAAACTTCGGCAAAATTTGGCTTTACTTCTAGGGATTTTTGATAAGCAGCGATCGCTTGGTCTATTTTATTCATCTCTACCCAAACTTTACCCATTATTTGATAAGCTACAGCATCAGGTTTAAGAGAAATTATTTCCTCACAAGTAGCGATCGCTTCATAGAATTTACTGTTAACAAAATTTTCCTCTGCTTGTTTAATTAAGTCTGCTTGATTAATTTGAGGCGACTTCTCTTTTCCTTTTGTATTTAAAGATGAGTGCAAAATATCTTCAGGATTAATATTTTGGGGTTTACTAAGGTTAACTTCTACTTGTTTTTCTACACCAATCTGTTTAGCTTTTTGCTGGTAAATTATAGCTTCATCTAACTTACCCTGACGTTTCAAAGTAGCAGCCAAATTATGATAAGCAGCAGCATAATTTGGGTTTAATTTTATTGCCCGTTGATAACAGGATATAGCTTGAGTTAATTGATTTTGACGACACAGAGTATTACCTAAGTTTAGATATTGGTCGGGGGTAATATTTTCTGGTTCCAAAGTATACGCTTGATACCAACAGTCTGCTGCTTCTGATTGTTTGTCTATCTGAGACCATGCTTTAGCTAAGTTACGATATGCTCCGGCAAAATCTGGTTTGAGAGCGATCGCTTGCTGATAATAAGGTATTGCCTTTTCCCACAATTTTTCTTGTGCATACAGACTGCCCAGGTTGGAATGAACTGAAGCATCTTGACTATCCAGAGATATGGCTTTTAGGTAATTTTCTTTTGCTTTCTGACGTTGACTAGCACTACCAATTTTTTGCTGGATATTACCTAATATTTTGTAAGCTATTGCAACGTCTGGTTTGACTGCTATTGCTTGTTGACATTCGGCGATCGCTTGTTCATATAATCCTTTTTGGTTATAAGCGGTTGCTTTTTGAATATAAACATCTGCTAGGGCGATATTTGATGCTAGTGCGATCTCTAATTCTTTAGTATCAACAAGGTGAGCATTTACCTGTATAGCTGTTTGCTCGGAGTCTTCTATTTTGTCAGTGGGGGATAAATTCTGTGTTTTATCTATTTGTTGTTGTGTTCTTTTTTTCTGGCTTTTTCCATTAGTATTACTTGATTTTTTTTCATCATAAAATAGTAAGTCTTCCAGAGAAAATTTTGCTGTATCTGTTATATTGAAATCTATTTCTGCTTTTAAAGGAAAAGAATTATTTTTACCCTGAAGTCTGGGCATATTTGCAGATAGTTCTAAATCTTTTCTTGATAATTGATTATTAGCATTAAAAACAGAAGTTACTTGACTAACTAGCTTATTTAAAAATCTAGCAAAATGTTTTGATTTTTCTTGGATAATACCAGGTTTTGTTACTAACTTAGTATCGCGCTGGTTGATTTGATGATTATTTATTTCTACATCATATTTATCTGCTATACCATCCTTCAGACTGTAAATATGAGGATTTAGATAACCATTATTTCCATAAGTTTTAGATTGTGAATTTAAGTTTTGAGCATGAGATTGAAGTTTTAAAGCTTCTCCTAAATTTTGATATGCCACTGTTAAATTGGGATTAATTTTTATGGCATTGCAGTAGCATGATATTGCTCGATCGACTAGATTCATTTGCAGCATAGTATTGCCTTGGATGAAATGTTCTTCTGCTGTTGCTGCTTCTGGTTCTAGAGAATAAGTTCGCTCCCAAAACTCAGAAACTTCTGCGTGTTTACCAACATTAGTTAATGCTGTTGCTAAATAACGGCGAACATCTGCCATATTTGGATTAATTTCCAAGGCTTTTTGATAACATTTAATTGCTTCTTGCCACTGTTGCTGTTGTCCGTACAAACTACCTAAATCTCGATAAATTTCTGGGTCTTTTGGTGAGATAGATATAGCTTTTGTATACCACTGCCTAGCTTCTGCTGGTTTGTCTTGGTTTTGCAGCATTTTGCCTAATTTTTTATAAGCTTCTACAGCATCTTGATTTACATTTGGATTGATTAATTTATTGTTGTTTTCTAGGAAATTATTTTTATTTTTATGTTCCGTTTTATGACGATTTATTCTAGCTGAGTTTATGGGAATAACTGGATTTACATAAGATAAATGAGGCGATTTTTTGACTGAGCTATGATTAATATTTGATGGGTTTGTTATCCCTAATTGAATCGCCTTGCGGTAACAGATATTTGACTCTTCAAAATCCCCTGTTTGGGATAATGCTTCTGCCAGATTTTGATATGCTACTGGGGAATTAGGATTTAATTTTAGGGCGCTACGATAACAACATATAGCTTCTGTTAATTGCTTTTGCTGCAGAAGAGTATTTCCTAAGTTTATATATTCTGGTTCTGTGATTTTTTCAGGTTCTAAACAGTAAGCTTGATATTGATAATTTGCTGCTTCGGAAACTTTGCCTAATTTTTGATATGCTTTGACTATATTACGGTAGGCTGGAGTTAAATCGGATTTGAGGGAAATTGCCTTTTGATAATACTGAATTGCTTCTTGCCATTGTTGTTTTTTGGCATAGAGAGTGCCAATATTAACATAAGCCTCAGCAAAATCTGGTTGAATTTTAATAGCTCGGAAATACCAGTCAAAGGCTACTTTTATTTGCCCTTGGTTTTGGAGAATAATACCCATTGTTTTGTAAGCTGGGGCAAATTCTGGTTGATTTTTAATAGCTCGTTCACAAGCTGCTTTAGCTTCATCTAATTTCTTTTGATCTATATAGAATAAAGCTTTTTTGTGGAAGTGAGCAGCGGCTTCTGTCTGATTAACTTTAGATAGCATTTTATCACTTACTGCAGTTCTATTTGTATTGTATCCTTCCTGTTTATGGGAGGGTACAGAGGGATAAACTTTGGCATTAGAGAGTTGTTTCTCAAAAATAATCATATCTTGAGAAGTTTCTTCATTCTTAATAACTTTTAGTTTTTTCCGAGAATCTATTTTGATTATACTTGCCTGGGATAGCATTTTTTCAAGTTTACTAAAATTAATAATAATATCTTCCGTTAGAGGATTGGGATACATGATTTGGCGGATAGGATAATAGGAATATTCTTCTCCAATCAAGTAGTAATACTTTAATCCTAATTGTTGGCTAATAACCCAATAATAATGTCTGATATAGTTAGGAGACACCAATTCAATCACGGTAGTTCCTGGAGAACAAAAAATAATGTTTGTCAACCCACTACCATGAGGAGAAACTATTACTTTGGCATTGGCAAATAATGTTACTTGTTCTAAAACAGAAAGAGTTTCTAGTTCGATAGTTATAAAGCCGTATTGACTTAATAAATCAACTACTGTTTCTTCATTAATAACTTTTCTATATTTAGCTTTATTCCTACTGATATAAATCTTTTCAGGATAGGAATCATCTACTTGATTATTTGATTTTTCTCCTAATGCCAAACCATCTTTAAATAAGCCATGATTGAAATTCTGGAAAAATGTTTGACGATGAAATTCCAGAGCAAATTTTTCTAGCCAACCCAAATGGCTAGGGAAAGACGGAACTATTAATTTTTTAGCTTGAATATAAGGATAGCTATCGCTTTCTATAATTTTTTCTTCTGGAATTCCTAATATCCGGAGAGTTTCTTTTTGAAATGGTTGTTGAATACTATTAATTAAAAACCAATCTATTTGCTCAAAATTTATGCCATTACGTCTTAATATTTCGATCCGGGGCAATATATCTACCATCCAATGAAAATAAACGTTTCCTGATAACCCGGATAAAACTGCTACTGTACCGTTTATTTGCTCTAAAGATGGTAATTTTTCTGTAGTAAAAAACTTATGGTTGTTGATATCGTATTTTTCACATCCTGGTAATTGACCAGGGTATTCGCGGGAGACTTCAGCTAATAATTGATTATTTTCATTAATAATGGCAATGGCATTACAAACCATCCAATTATTTTTTTGCGGAACTATCCATGCTCTACCATTTTCTACTTCTATGACAAATTTTGGTGTTTCTGGAAAGTCAACAGATGAAATATTTATAGATGTTTGTATTTCTGTTGAAAAAGTATGGATACCATTTCCTAAATGAATTGGTTGAAGTTGTTTAAAGATTTTTTTGAGACAAGATTTGCAGTTTAATCCCTGACATTCAGTTTCAGGAATTTTATCGTTGCTATCCTCTAATTTTTTAGAAAGTTTAGGTGTGCGGTCTTGGGAGTTAGGTCTAAGGGAATAAAGAATATTTTTTCCACTGAAATTGACTGTCTTGGGGTGAAAAATTTCATTTTTTAAACGGTGGATAAATTTTCTTGGGATTGAATCTCCAAGCAAATTATCCTCATCTCCTAATTCAACAGTTGTGGATAAAGATTTTGACTCTAACTCTAGATTAAATATTCTTTTGATACCGTCTGCGTTGGAAATTTGTGAGGAATTATTTCGTGCTGCTAAAACTTTTTCTAATGCTTGGTTAATGGAGTGGTTATCAGGTAGAACAGTCAACCCCAGGCGGTAAATTGTAATAGCCGTATTAAAGCGTTTTTGTTTGACCAAACTTTCGCCTAATTTTATATACAGGTCGAGATTAAATGGCTGAAATTCTAATCCTTTTTTGTAATAGTTCTCAGCTTGTGAATATTCACCATACTCAAATAATACATTTCCTAAATATAAATAGACTAAGGTTAAATTTTTTCTGACTGCTGCTAAATCTGATTTTTTTAGTGTTCTAAGAAATTGAGTACAAGCTATTTTTACTTTTTCTAACTCATCTGACTCTGTAAATAAATCTGTTTGTTGACAGTAACTTTCCACAAAAGGATTATTGTTAATTACCTTTTGCAAGTAGGGTATTGCTGCTTCGACTTTCCCTAATTCTAAGAAAGAAAAACCACAATCACTGTAGGCAGAAATATTTTCTGGTTGTTGTTTAATTACTTCTTGAAAATGAACAATAGCTTCTGAGTGCCAACCTTGTTTTTGATATACTTTGCCAAGATTATAACGGGCTACTATTAACTGAGGCTGTAATGCCAAAGCTTCCTGATAATTCGCAATAGCTTTTTCTACTTTTCCCAGTTCTAAAAATGCTTTGCCCAAATCATTGTAGAGAGTCGGAGCATCTAGTTTTTTGCTAATGGCTTGCTGAAGAATTTCTATGGCTTCCTTATATCTACCTTCCTTAACTAAAATATTTCCCCAGTTACGATAAGCCTGAATTTCAATTAAAATATTGGTAGTGCTAGTTTCGCATAAATTAATAACTTTTTGATAACTATAAATTGCTGAGTCTAGTAAACCTTGTTGTTCTAAAACAATGGCAAGATTATAATGAGCTTGAATATCCTTTGGGTAATAAACTATCGCTTGTTGATAATGAGTAGAAGCTGCTAGTAAATTTCCCTGATGGTGAAAAATTATGCCTAAATTATAGTGAACAAATGGGAAATTTGCTACTAAAGTTAATGCTTCCTGGTATAAAGATATGGCTACTTCAAATTTTCCCTGTTTTTGATATAAAAATCCTCTTGATGCTTTTTCTTGAGCTAACTTTAATATTTCAGGAAATCTTTCTGGAGATTCGTTATTCATATTTAGTTTCAGTGGTAGTGCATCATAATTAATTTTAAACTTTGAGTTTAAGCATTACACATCTGGTGAAAATTAAAAATAAAATCAATTCTCATCCAGAAATTATCTATTCTTTCTTCCTGTTCCCAGTTAAGTGTTCCCTGTTCCCTCTTTTCCGGAGATGTCTATTGAGAAGAGGAAGTAAAAGTAATTGATAAGAGACTGCTTTTCAATAATTAATAATTAATAATTAATAATTAATAATTACCTCTTCTTATAACGGATAGGATTGGCGCTCAAGGAATTTTTTTCTTCTCAAGGGGAGATTGGATATGGCGAGGAAACCTCGCCATCCCATCCTAACGGACTGCTTCGCTTTCCGACCGCTTTTTCTCCATAAATGGAGAGGTTTATACCTTAATTTTCCGGTAAAAGAAATATTAAATCTAGGTGTAATAGACCGACACACCAAAAATAGTGCATTAGCTTTTTTCCTAATCACCTCATCACCCCATCACCCCATCACCCCATCCCCCCATTTTCTAATGTCCGCGTTTTATGTTAAGAAAGATGTTTATAAAGCATAACTCTTAAGGACTGGGTTTAAATTAGACATCTCCAATAATTGCACAGAAATCGTTAATTCTTTCCCCTTACTCCCTACTCCCTACTCCCTCTTTTCTGAAGAGGTCTATTATTAATTGCTGATAGCTAACTGCTAAGAGCTGAATGCTTATTATATTGTTTCAAAATCATCAGGACCAATATTTAGATTAGAATCTAATTGTATGAATTCTATCGCATTACCATTTTCATCAATATAGTACATTAAACCTTGGTCTGAGTCGTAGACTAGATTCGCATCTGGGTTTTGAGCAAATTCAGCAAGAGTAGTAAATTCATTGGGGTCGAAATTACCATCAACAATTAACTGATCGAAGCTATTAGCATCAAGTTGTATTTTGTCTTCTCCTGGAGTAAAGTCAGTAAGAGTGTCAACTCCAGCATCTGCGGGAACAAAACTGTTGAGGGTATCGAAACCAAATTCCTGAGTTCCATCGGGAGTAAATGTCTCATCTTCAAAAAACTCAAAATGGAAGATATCTGCTCCCTCACCTCCGGTAAGGGTATCGCTACCTTTACCACCTACCAAGAGGTCGTCACCTGAACCACCTTCAACTAAATCATCCCCTTTTCCTCCTCTAACTGTATCATCACCGCTACCTCCTCTAACCGTGTCATTACCACGGTTTCCCAAAACTAAATCGTTGCCTTCTTCTCCATCAACTAAGTCATTTCCCTCCCCTTCTTCTCCATCACCATAGAGAGTATCATTTCCAGTACCACCTCTAACATTATCAGACCCTCTTTCTCCAAGAACTAGGTCGTCTCCTTCCTCACCTCTAACCAAATCATTACCTTTTCCTCCACGTATACTATCATTTCCCAGACCACCTCTAATCGTATCAGAACCTTGGTTACCGAGTAGTGAGTCATTTCCCAGATCCCCACTAATCCAATCATCATCATCATTTCCGAAGACAGTATCGTCACCTTTACCACTAAAGATAGTGTCTTGGTCACCTCTACCTTCAATTCTATCATCTCTATCAAGACCTAGGATCAAATTCCTGTCATCTGTACCAAACAACGATTCGTTAGCATTATTAATCAAGTCAATTATAACTTCTGCATCACTAAATTCACTAGGATCAATTGGTGGTCGCAGGATAGTTGGTTCCTGGTCGCCGAAGTCTTGTGGAATCTCTGGAATTGGAATTGACATACTAATTATTTATATTGATAATTTCATCAGTTAATGTGAAGTTTTAGGTCTCATTACAAACATCATCGGAATGTCTTCCTAAAATCTAACTTCACGAATAAATATTTAGGTTGACATATATCGCAACTGGCAGATTCACACTGATAATTTTTACATCTAAAATTGAGAATTTAAGCAGATAAAAAAACTCCTAATAATTCCTTCATTTAGATATATTGATAATAGTTCTATGTTCTATTATTGAGAAAATTTACCCACGCGAAACCCGGTTGCGAGGAGAAATAGTTGGTTTTAACAATAGACATCTAGGAGCATAACTGGGTTTTGGAGGTTCGGTATGCGTAAGTCCTGATTTATTTATTAGGTTTTGTTTATATAGTAGACTTTTGATGCCATGATTTTGTTTCTGGATTTAGACTATTGCTACCTAACTTCAGTATTTAGAAGTTCAAGATTTACTTTTAAGTCGCTTTTGTAATACTTAGAGAATGTTTTTCAAGCTGGTATATTAAAACTTATATATACATTGCTCATTCCCTAATAAATTTCTACTATTCCCCACCTCACAAAGGGATAAGATACTTTCTACCTCCTAAATCGACTAGATACTTTACAAATATCTTCTCAGACTTTTCGCAACTTCCGGTTAATATCTTCAAATTTTGCCAAAAAATTGCTAATGTTACAGGCTTTTTTTTGAAATTACAGCACTTTTTAGGATGGTCAAGTACATTGTAGTCTTAATCTTAATCTATGTTCCCTGTTCCCTATTCCTTGTGTCCTATTTCTTCCACTCTGTTCTCTATTGTCCTCAAACTGTATACCTGATTAAATAGTAAATATAATAGACCTCTCTGGAAAAGAGGGAGTAGGGAGTAGGGAGTAGGGAGTAGAGGGAAAGAATTAATGATTTCTGCGTATGGGATTGATTTGATTTTTAATTATCACGCCTATGTCTATAATAATTAGCATTCATTTATATAGCCATCAGCTTTTTTTCTCTCCCCTATTCCCTATTTCCTATTCCCGAAAATCAAAAATTTGTCTATCTCACTAATTTTATAATTGCTATGCTGATTATGTTGCAAGAGTGCATCTTGATAGATGTTTTTAATTTTATAAATTTAATGTTTGATGTTGAGATTTACTGAGCTTATGTGGGATATTCTCTCGATTAAATCCTGATATATTTACCTTTATAATTAGATATTAAGTTATGTTTATGAGGAGATTAAATTACCTAACTCATTTCTGACTGATAGTCCTGCCAGATGCTGTATAATCTTTAAGAAAAAACAAGTTTTTGATATTTAGTTTGAGATAAATTCCTATTGGCACTAGAAATCCATCTCACTAACAATTCTATTTAATCTCGAAAGATTTAGTAGAATTGTGTACCTCTAACTTGATACTGCTGGGTTCAATTTGAAAAACAATATTAGATGGAAGCAGTAGAGAAATAATTAAAGATGCAGCAAGTCTACTTATAAGACTCGTTTTTTTCTGATACTTTTCAGATAATTC
>NZ_JAAHGT010000529.1 GCF_010672385.1 Okeania sp. SIO2F4 | reverse complement strand
CAACTTTAAGGAACGTAAAAGGCTACGAGAGTTACTGTTTGATGCTAACCCGGAGCGACTGTTTGACCTGGGTGGTACAGCAATATTTCTTAGAGTCGCTCTGAAGGAAAGTTGATAAATTCTGAGGTCTCGACAGTCAGATTTTTTCTGCTGTAAGTAGGATTTTTCCGAATATTCTCTGGTCGGTTTTCGACTACTCAATTTTTCTGGTTTTGTGAGTTAGAGATTTTGCTTGATACTCTCAATTTTTTGTCAAAGTAAACTAGAGGAATTTCTCTGAGTCTACACATCTATATATATAGATATTTATCGGAGTCTTTCTGAAGAAAAGTTTCTCAATTATGAGGTCTAGGCAGTCAGATTTTTTCTGCTGTAAGTAGGATTTTTCCGAATATTCTCTGGTCGGTTTTCGACTACTCAATTTTTCTGGTTTTGTCAGTGAGAGATTTTGGTTGAGACTCCCAATTTTTTGCCAAAGTAAACTAGAGGAATTTGTCTGAGTCTACATCTATATATTTCTGGTCTGAGTAGAATTTTTCCAAATCTTCTCTAGTGGATTTTCCAATTATCAATTTTTCTGGTTTTGTGAGTTAGAGATTTTGGTTGAGACTCTCAATTTTTTGTCAAAGTAAACTAGAGGAATTTATCTGAATCTACACATCTATATATATAGATATTTATCGGAGTTTCCCTGAAGGAAAGTTGATAAATTATCAGGTCTCGATAGTCGGATTTTTGCGACTCCAACTCGGATTTTTATGAATATTCTCTGGTAGGTTTTCGACTACTCAATCTCGAATTTTTCCAAATCTTCTCTGGTGGATTTTCCACTACTCAATTTTTCGAGTTTTGTCAGTGAGAGATTTTGCTTGATACTCTCAATTTTTTGCCAAAGTAAACTATAAAGGTTTATCTAAGTCTACATCTATATATATAGATATTTATCGGAGTCCCTCTGAAGGAAAAAGGAAAGTTGATAAGTTCTGAAGTTTCTACAGTCAGATTTTTTCAGGTCTGAGTAGAATTTTTCCAAATCTTCTCTGGTCAGTTTTCGACTATTCAATTTTTCTGGTTTTGTTGGTGAGAGATTTTGCTTGATACTCTCAATTTTTTGTCAAAGTAAACTATAGCAATCCTATTTTATTTGTGTATAAAAATCTTACCGCTTTGAGGGAACGCTTAACTGGGAACACTTAATTGGTGAGAGTTTCGGTTTTTTTATCTACTTTTTGATTACTCGCAACCTATGCGCGGATTGCTATAGAGGAATTTCTCTGAGTATACACATCTATATATATAGATATTTATCGGAGTTTCCCTGAAGGAAAGTTGATAAATTATCAGGTCTCGACAGTCGGATTTTTTCAGGTCTGAGTAGAATTTTTCCAAATCTTCTCTGGTCGGTTTTCGACTACTCAATTTTTCGAGTTTTGTCAGTGAGAGATTTTCCTTGAGACTCTCAATTTTTTGCCAAAGTAAACTGGAGAGATTTGTCTAAGTCTACATCTATATATATAGATATTTATCGGAGTTCCTCTGAAGGAAAGTCGCTCAATTCTCAGGTCTCAACAGTCAGATTTTTTCAGGTCTGAGTAGAATTTTTCCAAATCTTCTCTGGTCAGTTTTCGACTATTCAATTTTCCTAGTTTTGAGTAAACTAGATTGTTCCCTATCCTCTCACCCATCTTCACTACTCCCTACTCCCTATTCCCTACTCCCTAAAACTATGAGAGATTTTGGGTTAAACTATTAGTCAGAATTAATCAAAAATTTTAATCAATAGCCAATGTATCCTGATTTTTTACCAAAATTAACTGAAAGTCTGACTGAATCTACATCTATTTCTTTTGCTCAAAATATTCAGTATCAATCAATTTCTACTCCTCTCATTTCTCAGCCAATTAATACAACTTTTGTATCTAAAGGTGAGGGTGTTACTCCAATTTTGTTACTGCATGGTTTTGATAGTTCTATTTTTGAATATCGTCGCCTTTTACCATTACTTGCTGCTCAAAATCAAACTTTTGCCGTTGATTTATTGGGATTTGGTTTTACAGATAGATTAGCCAATTTAAAAATTAATCCAGGAGCGATCGCTACTCATCTTTATTCTTTCTGGGAAAGTTTGATTAATCAACCTGTTATTTTGGTTGGTGCTTCTATGGGTGGTGCTGCTGCTATTGATTTTACTCTTACTTACCCAGACGTTGTCAAAAAATTGGTATTAATTGATAGTGCTGGAATGCAAAATAATCCAATTATTAGTAAGTTTATTTTTCCTCCACTTGACTATTTCGCCACAGAATTTTTGCGTCGTCCCCAGGTGCGAGCAAGTATTAGTCGTAGTGCTTATTTTGATAAAAGTTTTGCCACTTTAGATGCTAATATTTGTGCGAGATTGCATCTAGAAATGCCTGGTTGGAATCAAGCTTTAATTTCTTTTACTAAAAGTGGTGGGTATGGTAATTTCAAAAATAAATTGCCTTCTCTGCAACAGCAAACATTAATTTTGTGGGGAGAAAATGACCGGATTTTAGGTACTGGTGATGCTGGTAAATTGAAGGGAGCGATCGCTAATTCTAAACTGATTTGGATTCCTAATTGCGGTCATGTTCCTCACTTGGAAAAAGCAGAAGTTACTGCTAATTATATTCTTGATTTTATTAGAGAATAATAACACCAAATTTGGATACTGTTGGATACTGTAAGATTAAAAATATACATTAAATATTCTTAATTTAAAAATCTAAATTTTTTAAATTTCTATATTTTCTAGTTTTATTATTTTCATAGCTTCTAAGTAGGTAGGTATAAATAAAGGTTAAAATCAAAAATCTTCAAAAGAACCTAGAAGCAATTTCCCAAAAGGTTCTCACAGTTTTGAATCTTCATTACTATTGTACGGATAATTAAACCCACCTACTTAATTTATTTCCCCAATATATCTTGTGCAATTTTAATTCCTGTTTTTGCTCCTTTCTTATTTGCTGCTGCAAAGCAAAGTAAGAATAGAGGACTATTACATGAGTTATATAATAAAAGTGGATTTTCTGCCACTCCTTCAAAAATAGTTTTTAATCTATCAATAAAGTATTGCCCAATTGACTTACCGTCTACTGTTTTCTCTGTAAAAGAATAGAATCCAAATAAATTTTGCTCTCCTCTTACTTGGTAAAAAGTATCATACCAATCTGTTGTTCCAAAAATTTCATTTAGTTTGCTCCGATTTACTTCTTCTATATTTCCATCCTTTTTGAGTAATCTATTAACTCCCATAATAGGAAACAAATACCACAAGTCAATCGCCTTAGTTTGAGCAATTAATTCAACAGTATTCCACTTAACATCCATGCCAAAAGGATCTAAAAAAAGCACTGCTCGATGGCGTGTCCAATCTTTTAAACAGATATTTTTCAAGAATTCATTGGCTTCCTCATTAACAATAACTATATGATCAGCAAGTTGGGGGAAATCTATTTTAAGTTGATTTTAAGTCAGAAGCTTTACTTTGATTTTTTTCGATAAAAATATACTTATTAAAGCTTGGTTTTACTTGTAGTGCTATTCGTGCAGATCCATCCAAGAATTTTTGTACTGCTAAGTCATAAAATTCTGGAAATAGTAATGTATCTTTATCTTCTATTTCTTTAATCTCTCGGTATCCTGTACCAGCAAAAGCATCTATATAAGCATAGTTAAAATTATATTTATTCATAATCGTAGCATAAGCAACTAAATATTTCCGTACTCGATTTAACTTATCTTCTGTCCAATTTCCACCAAATACTTGCTTTGCCATTATTTCTATCCTTTATTAATAATTACTTATCAAAATATTATATTTAAAATTCCAATTAACATACTAATAAATATGCTATACTTATTATATTATTTTTAGATAAAAACTAAGAAAAAAGTAATATTTTAATCAAAAACAAAGATGTCTATAATGTCTATTATTAAAGGCTCAGAAAAAATTGTTAATCCGCTTCAAGAGAGTGCCCTAAAAAAGAAAGGATTATGTGATTATGTAATTAATATAGCATCAGGTTGTCTTCATGGATGCACCTTTTGCCTTGCTCCAGAAACCCTGATTCTTTATTCCGATCTTGTCTGGCGAAAACTAGAAAATGCCAGGGTAGGAGACGAACTTCTAGGGTTTGATGAAAATGTAACTACCCATGTTTATCGGTTTTTCCGCAAAACTACTATAGAAGCAATTCAATGGAGTAAAAAACCAGCATACAAAATCATAACTGAAGTCGGAGAAGTAATTGCCACAGCAAATCATGGGTGGCTAAATTATCGTGGCAACTGGTTGCCTACATCTGAATTAACAAGCTCTTCAGAAAACAGAAAAGATGGATTTTCCACACTCAAAAGTATTGGTTCTGCTCGTTATCTTTCACCTTCAACTGATTATAAACTTGGCTATATTGTAGGGATGACAGAAGGAGATGGAACCTTTAGATTCAATCCATCTGAGCTTTACAAAGGAGATTACACTCCATACTGGAGAGTTGCTCTTTGCGATATTGAACCCCTAGAAAGATTAGTTGAATACCTTTTAAAATTTGAGATATCTGTTGATATTCGCCCTTATTACCAAGGTAATGAGAAACATCGCTCTGCTCAAAAAGTAGAAACTCGCTCTCAAAGTCAATGCAGAAAGTTGTTTTTTTTAATAAATAAACTCTTGGATACGACTGAGTATCACAGAGGTTTTGTAGCAGGTTTTTTTGATGCGGAAAGTTCCTTTAATGGTTCCCTTCGATTTTCTCAAAAAACACTACCTGTACTCCACCAAGTGCAAAAATATGCTGAGTCTTTTGGCTTTACATTCAAGATAGAAAAATACAAAAATAGCTGTTTTAATCTTCGACTCATTGGCGGTTTTACAGAGGTGATTAGATTTTTTTCGATTTTTTGTCCAGCGATAATCATAAAATCAGATAAAATAATCGGAGGAGCTTTAAAAGGTATGAAATCTGCCAAAGTTATCGACAAAATTCCTCTTGGTATAGTTGATGTTATAGATATCCAAACTTCAACCCATACATTTTTTGCTAACGGACTAGCTACCCATAACTGTTATGTACCTTCTACTCCTGCAATTAGAACAAAACAAAAGGAATTACAAGAAAAAGGAATTAGTAATCCTCAGATGGATTGGGGAAAATATTTATTAGTTCGAGAAAATATACCTCAGCAATTAGAAGAAAAATTAAATCGTAAGAAAAAATGGCGCGAAACACCAGAAGGAAAAGGAGTAATTTTATTATGTTCTGGAACCGACCCATATCAAAATTATCAAACAGCAAAAATTACTCGTCAAACTGTCGAAATATTATCTAAAAATCAGAGAAGAGTAATAATTTTAACTCGTAGTCCTTTATGGATAAATGATTTAGATATTCTCAATCAACCTAATATTACAGTTGGTATGAGTTTACCGTTTTTAAATGATGAACTTAGTCTCAAAATTGAACCACAAGCACCCCCACCTTCTAAGCGCTATGAAGCTTTACAAAAAGGTGATCGAGCAGGGTGTAGATTGTATGTAGCTATGGCTCCTACTCCTCCAATAATGACATTAGATGATTTTAAAAAAAACCTAGAACAAATTATGAAAATTAACCCAGAAGTAATATTTTGGGAACCTATTAATGCTCGTGGAACTAATGGTAAACGTATGATAGCAGCAGGTTTAGAATTTGCTAGTTCAATTATGACTAAAAAATCGTGGGCAGAAAATTTTATTAAACAATGGGAAGAGGTGGAAGAAGCAGCTAAAAGTATTGGATGTTTAGACAAGCTTCATATTTGGCCAGACCCAGAATTAAAAGGTTATGTAGAGGAAGAAAAATTAAATCGCTGGTTATATATGCCAACAGTAGAAAAATGGTAGGATTCAATAATTGATAATTGATAATTGATAATTACTTCTCCCTAAAACTGATGGGATTGAATAAAAGGAAAACTAATTCATTGTTTCTCCACGGCGAGTGAGAGGATTTTTACCTTAATTATTCGGTAAACAGTTTCTTGTATAAGAAAAGAAATCAGTCAAAAAAAAGATATAAATAAAGTAGCGATTCAAGTTTAATTTCAAGTTTTAGCCAACATCTACTTTTTCAGAACTTGGAGAAATTACAAATTACTGCTAATCTGATGCTTGATTTTATTAGAGAAAATTAATTATGGATTCTTTCAATTTTTGGGAAAATGAATTCTTACATACACCTTATTTAGCTGAAACTAGGGAAATTAATAATCTAAATATTGCCTCTAGTTCAGAAACATTACCCTCCGAATTAGAAGTAAAAGAATTTGACATACCCCAGACAGATTTCTCTGAAACTAGGGAAATTAATAATCTAAATATTGCCTCTAGTTCAGAAACATTACTCCCCGAATTAGAAGTAAAAGAATTTGACATACCCCAGACAGATTTCTCTGAAACTAGGGAAATTAATAATCTAAATATTGCCTCTAGTTCAGAAACATTACTCCCCGAATTAGAAGTAAAAGAATTTGACATACCCCAGACAGATTTCTCTGAAACTAGGGAAATTAATAATCTAAATATTGCCTCTAGTTCAGAAACATTACCCTCCGAATTAGAAGTAAAAGAATTTGA
>NZ_JAAHGT010000528.1 GCF_010672385.1 Okeania sp. SIO2F4 | reverse complement strand
ATTTGACCGAGAAGGATATACTGATTTTCCTACTTATCAAGAATTAGGGAATAGGGAATAGGGAATAGGGAATAGGGAATATGGAATAGGGAATAGAATTATTTTTGGGAATTGGTATAAGTTTTCTATATGTACTTTTAAGGTAAGTATTCAGCTATTAGCTATCAGCTCTCAACAAGAAGACCCCGTTTTTAAGGATGTGGTTTAAATAAATAGGGCTTGCTGATTAAATATCAAAGTATTTACTCAAACAAGGTTTGAGCAATTTTAAACCCGTAAAAAGTGCAAGCTTTTGGGTGGATAAAGCCGAAAAGTGAGGATTTTAGGGTAATGGGAGGCAGAAAAATCACTTTGATTATTATGAATGGCCATTCTCTATAACTCCCATTTATCCAGACTCTTAACTACTCCCTACTCCCTACTCCCTACTCCCTACCTCAACAAAAAGACTTTCCAAAAGCAAACCCTAAATATTGACTCTAAGCTCAAGGGAGGTGGCTTTTATAGTTAAGATGTAATTATGGCTCAATTCATAAAGCTTTTATCCGGCAAAAAAGTAATAGCTAATAGCTGATGGCTGACGGCTGAATGCTTACCTTTTAAGTATATTTAAAAGTGGAAATTCAGTCTATAAATACTGCCTTATATTATCTTTATGAAGCTAATAGCTGAGACCTAAAAGCTAAATAGGGTTTGCGGAAAAAAGCAGAGTGTAGGAAGTGTCGGGAGTGTGGGGAAAGTTAGGAGATCGAATCTTGTCTGCTCAAAATACTAACTTTTTTAGCTTTTTAGGCCGAAAAGCTGACACTTTTTTCGACCTAAAAAGGCACTTGCCTTTATCTGTCAATGCTTTGAGAGTTAATCACCAAACCCTAAATACTGATTAATTCTCAAATAATTATTTATTAGAATTACCGCTAATAACTTCTCGGACTCGATAAATTGGGCGTGCTTGAGATTCGTGATAAGTTCGCATGAGTAGTTCTGCCAATAAACCAAAACTAAATAATTGTAAACCAGCTAGTAATAAAACAACAACCAAAATTAGTAGAGGGCGATCGGCAATATTTTCTCCAAAGCCAAGTTTCAAAATCGTTAAATAGAGACCAAAAAATAATCCTAACCCCCCAGAAATTAAACCTAACATTCCAAAAACGTGCATAGGTCTCGTGAGGAATTTCTTCATAAAAAATACTGTTAACAAATCCATTACAACTCGGAAAGTTCGCCCTAAACCATACTTACTTTTACCGTAGCGACGAGCATAGTGATTAACAGGCATTTCTGTAATTCTTGCTCCTTCAATAAAAGCTAAAGCTGGTAAAAATCTATGTAATTCACCATAGAGGTTCATATCAGCAATCAATTCCAAACGATAAGCTTTTAAGGAACAACCATAATCATGTAAATTTACTCCTGTTACTCTGCCAATTATCCAATTAGCAATTTTAGAAGGAAGTAGTCGGGTAACAGCATCATCTTGCCTATTTTTCCGCCACCCACTCACTAAATCATAACCTTCATCCAGCTTAGATAATAATAGTGGAATATCAGCCGGATCATTTTGTAAATCTCCATCCAAAGTCACAACTACTTTACCAATAGCATACTTAAACCCTGCTGCCATAGCTGCAGTTTGTCCATAATTTCGACGGAGAATTACTGCTTTTAAATCTGTACGTTTTTCAGCTAATTCTGTGAGGAGTTTTGTCGAACCATCCTGAGACCCATCATCTACACAGATAATTTCGTAGGTAAGTTGATTTTCTTTTAAAGTAGTAGAAATAGTTTCCAGTAGTTGAGGAATACTATCTACTTCATTGTGAATAGGTGTTACTATAGATATATTTATTTGATCGGGGGAGTTTTTCTCTAAACCCATCTCTTGAGTGGATATATAGTTACTCATTTTTATTAGCTACCAGGGATAAATTTTTGTTTTAGTCTATCATAATCACTTAAATTTTTGACTGAGTGTTCGTACCAGCAAAATTAGTAAGAATTTGAATACAGACTACTCTAATGTTCACTGTTCCTTAGAAAATTAATCTTTTATGATACATTTTACAGTATAGAATATGGGTTTCTAGGGCGATCAACTTATGTAATCTCTTTTGTCTATATTTGCGACTGTTCACTCTTAGTGCTGATTTATCAAGAAATATTAAGAGGTTAATTTTACTGCTATACATCAGTTGAGTGAGTTATGGTTCAGTAGAGCATTAATTCCTGGAATATAGGTGACATAAAATAATAGTTGAAACTAAGTTTATGAATCAACTATTAATTTAAACTTGCTTTTCATTTTTGTTATTTAGTTATTTTGGGATATTAACCAAAAGAGATTTAATTATCAAAAAAATCTGATGAAGATGAATCTTTCATTTCTTCTATAACTTTCTTTGGCAGACTGCGACGACGACGATACCAAGTTGCACCTCCTACTAACATTGCAATTAGACTTAATGCTCCAACTAAAGGTAAAATGTCACCTGTTTTTAATGCTGTTAAACCAGAACTTCCTAACATTACAAAAGGCAAAACACCAGGTAAAGTTCCCAAGATAGTGCCTAATAGATAATCTTTAAAACTAACAGATGTTAAACCAGCAGCAAAATTTACTAAACCATAAGGAATAATTGGCAATAAACGAATAGCAAACATATAAAATAATCCTCCCTGACGCATTTCAGCATCCATTGCTTGCCATCTTCCAGCCAACTTTTGAGAAATCCATTCTCGACCTACAGTACGAGAATAATAAAATGCGATAATTGCAGCAATAATTGCTGCTAAACTTGTCCATAATGTACCTATCCAGGGTCCAAAAATTGCGCCTCCAGCTAAATTAAGTGCTGTAGAAGGTAAAACTAAGATAGTTGCTATTGTATAAATAACTATATAGATTATTGGTGCCCAAATACCTGCTTGTTCTAGCCAAGTTTGAACTTGTTCTGGAGCCAAACCTCCCAATAAATAAGCTGTTATTCCCGTGGCAATTATACAAATAATTGTCAGGAGAAAAATACCAGTTTTAAAATTGAACATTAAATCTCTACTCCAACTTATTCTTTTTCTCTTGTTTATTTAATAACAAAAAGTTTGAGACTATTTATTGCTGGTAATCTGATTTTTAAATCCATAACTTTCTCTGACTAAATAAAGAGGTCTTCTCTTAACCTCATAGTGAATGCGACCTAAATATTCGCCCAAAATTCCCAGAGATAATAACTGCATACCACCTAAAAATAAGATAGCTACGATTAATGAAGCATAACCAGGTACATCAATTCCAAATATAAAAGTCCGAATCACTAAAAAGGTAGCATAAATAAATGAAATTAAAGAAATTGATATGCCAATATAACTCCAAATTTTTAGAGGTTTAGAACTAAAAGCAGTAATACCTTCAATTGCAAAATTCCAAAGCTTCCAATAATTCCATTTTGTTTGACCTTTGAAACGAGGATCTCGGTCATATAATATTGAAGTTTGTTGATAACCTACCCACGAAAATAAACCTTTCATAAAACGGTTAGTTTCTGGCAACTTTTTGAGAGCTTCTACCACTTTTCGATCCATTAATCTAAAGTCGCCAGTATCGGGTGGAATTTTTACAGAAGTTAGCCCCTGAATTATCCTGTAGAAATTTTGAGCTGTGAATTTTTTGACCCAACTCTCCCCTTGTCGCGATCGCCTAGTTGCGTAGACCACATCATATCCTTCTTGCCACTTAGCTATAAGTTCTCCAATTAATTCTGGTGGGTCTTGCAGATCGGCATCTATAGGTATAATTGCATCTCCTGTTGTATAGTCAATACCTGCTGTTAGTGCAATTTCTTTACCAAAGTTACGAGAAAAGTTTACTACTTTAATTGTGGGATTACGTTGATGATATTCTACTAATAACTTGAGAGTATTATCTTTACTACCGTCATTAACACAGACTATTTCATAAGTCATTTCTAGAGGCTCCAATACTGATATTAGCCGTTCAAACAAATAATCAATATTTGGCTCCTCGTTGTAACAAGGAATTACTATAGAAAGTTGTACATTTTCTTCTGTTATAAACATATTAAACCCAAGTAATGTAGAGTTAACGGTAGTGCCCCTGGGTTGGTCATCAATTAGAGATTAGAAGCTTTGTCAGTCAGGGTTTTTAGCTTCTGGAGTCTTTCAAGGCAAAAAGACCAAAACTCTTGCCAAATAGCCCTTTCAGATTGAATTGATGATATGCTCTAATCTATTTTATTATTTATTAGTTAGAAAAATTAACTTTTTCATAAGTAATAACTACTCATAGCCATAGCAAAAGCTTGTACAGAATATGTCAGACAAATGATGCACAAGGAGCGAATAGTAAATCTCTTGTAGTGCAGGAATATTGCCCGCTAAATATGTACCTCATAATAGCGGGAAGTGCTGTATCCCCTAAAAATTTACCTTTGTCAAATATATTCATATTCTGCCATAAATAGGATTATTTTTATAGAAAACTACCTAGGGCACGAGATTTTATTTTTTCTTTTGTACTATCTTCCATTCCTCTTTCAATAGTCATAATTTATTTAATTAATTTGATAAAGATAGTAAGTGCTATCTTCTTTGATTATTGTCATTGTTTTGTCATTCACAGTCTTCTTCTTTTTTTTAGAAGGGTAAACTTTAAAAGTACTTGGATTTAAGCCAAACTTACCAGACATATAATAATCACCAGCAGTGCAATTATCTGAGAATTTTAAGTTATTTGCTGTTACAAACTGATCGGTATATTGATAGAGGCGTAAATTTTTAGATAATCCTTGTGGATGACAAAATGTTGACTTTTCTGGAAGAGTATCAAGAACTTCTGCGATGGTATTAGTTGCTAGTATTTGATTTTTGCCTATATGGCTGTTGATGTAGTTAATACTTAGTCTCAGATTATTGAAGATAGAAAAACATAATGGAAGTACGATGATAATTAAAATTATTTTTTCTAATGGTTTAGATATGTTCAAATAAGCTATACTTGCTGGGGTCAAAAATAAAGGCAAACAATATATTAATAATTTGTAAAATACAGGGTTATAGGTTTTTTCTTGATCCGCAGACGAATACGCAAGAAAAAATAGAATTGAAGTTGCCAATACAATCAGGTAAATATTCTTATTACCTCTAAATTTAAGTAATCCAACTAACAAAATAATACTCAGAAAAGTAACTGACAAAATAGAAAACATTAATAGTCTTCTAGAATCAGCCATAAAGTAAATATCGTTCCCCAAACTAAAGTAAGATTTTATGATTGTGATTATTCTTTCCCACAAATTTAAGGAATATTCTTCATCACTACTTACATTCCTAACAAGGGAAATAATTCCGATTGTATTTATCCAGTTACGTTGTACTTCGCCTATCCAATAGGGTAATAAAGTTATAATAGAAGACAACACAGCATATAAACATAATACTAAGCACTTCGGGTTTCTATTATTTTTGAAAAACCAATAGATACAGCTAATTATAAAAACTACTGGCATCACGAAAAGAGCAGAGAAATGTAAACTTACTAGAATAGCTAAGACTATACCGTAACCTATCCAAGATAAAACAGAACTAATATAATTTTTAGGCTGACTTAGTTGATAGTTATACAGCCAAATAAAGAGAAGAAGAAAAAATGGAATAGAACCAGGATTACCTGCAAGACTCTCGCCAGAATTCATCCCCATATTTCGGACCAAGACACTATACCAAAAGCCAATTAAACTAGCGATAAAAAATCTTTTTGAAATCTCTATTCCTTCCAATAGTTGGTAGATTACTGCAACAAGTAAAGGAATACTTAGAAAGGTGAAAAATGCGTTAGGAAAAGCTTGAATTGATAATTGGCTACTTAAAATAGTGAAGGGAAAGACTAAATAAAAGTAGAGGGGAGGCAGGTAAACAAAATCTCCCCAAAGAAATTTCCACGCTGAGTGGGGTCCAAGAGTTGGAAATTTCCCTTGCCAAATTTCCATAGTTGCATAAGCATCTCGTATTTGATCGCCAGTTAAAATAGAAAACTGAACAACACCAACTATCCTAATGAATAAACCAAAGACTAGAGATAGAAACAATAATATTGACCCAAATAAAAGCCACTTATCTAATATAATTAGAGATGTCTTTTTCAGTATATTTTTCATAACAAATTTACCTTGCAAATATTTAGAATATTGGCAAAGCCAGGTAATTAAGTTGAGCGTGGCACAAAATAGATGTGGTAATTAACTTTGGGAAGAGAAATACAAATAAATTAATTTACGAGACATATCTTTGTCTCCCATTATGTTAATTTTAACTATTCCCCCTTCAATTAAATAAGGTGGAAAAGATAATTTAGGGACCATCTTAGATGTTTTATATAAAAACTCTTTCAAACTTGTTTCTTGTGTCACAAGCTGACCCAATCACTTAACTTCTCTAAATTTTGACAAAACATTCTTCTAGCTTCTGATTCAGTTTCCGGAATAAATCTAAAAACTGGATAATTATGGAATAATTTGACTTGCTACTTGAAATATATGGTTTGATCGACTAAGAATTTTTATTATTGCTTCAAGCAAATTTATACCAGTAACTCGCAAGTATAATAATACTAAAAATACTAATAATTACAC
>NZ_JAAHGT010000527.1 GCF_010672385.1 Okeania sp. SIO2F4 | reverse complement strand
AGTTTGAATCAAGCTACGATTAAAACTGTCATTTTGAACGATTAATACTGGTCTGCGATAACCTGGTTCTGAACCCAGAGGTTGAGGAAGTGTTGCCAACCAAATCTCTCCTCTATACATTACCACTCTTCACTTCTCAAGCTGCTAAACTGCATCATAGCAATATTCTCATCTAAGTCCGAGGAGTGTTGAGTGTAAACACTATTAAGTTTTTCGGTAATCTCTTCGAGCAAAGGTTCGTTAAAATCCTCTGGCACGACAAATTTTCCTCTATCTTGCCCAAAACTAGCTAGTCAGTTAGATGAGGGAGGAATAGGTTCGGCAGCAGGAGCGACTATATCCCCTAATATTTCATCAGTTCCTTTCATTACCTCACAGGGAGGGCGTTTAGTTTCAGTGGTAGCAGCATGAACGATCGCTAATGGTTTTCCTTCATGGATGATAGGTTAGTGGAGTTTTTGTGCGTTCGACCTCTATAAATAGAGTCTGTAAACTTTGCGGTAATTCATCGGTAGTAATTTCTGCCATTTTCAAGTAAATTCTCCTATAGCTTTCTGGTCAAAATTTTAGCACATCATCAAATCTACAGACGATCGCGAATTTGTTGCCGAAATTATAAAACCGCATCGAAAGGTTCATCAGATTCGACATAATTTGTCAACAAATCTATATCCAATTCAGACAACAATTTGCTCCTAAGCACCGGTTCATATTTTCCCTCATTTAGACAATAAATATAAGGGTGCATCTCAATTTTGAATAAAGCCAAAAATCTCTGGCTTTTAGGGAACAGGTATGGAGGGAACAGGGAACAGAGAATATATAGGAAAAAAGTATTTTTGCAAATATGAGATGCACCAAAATATCAAAACTTCCGTTTTGCCAAAACTAAACTTCAGAAACTCCTAAACCTTGATAAACTTCTCAAGCATTAATACCTCCACTGGTAATTACAACTTCAATAGCTAAATCAGGAATATCTTTATTACTAAACAGATAATAACATTCATCAGGTTCAATACCTCTAACTGTTACTTTAGACCGAAAAGTAGTTGAACCAAAACCATAAAAACGAATGCGAATTTCCTCAAAATAAACCTCTAATAACCAACCAATATTACTTTTAATAAATTCATGGCGACGACTCGGCGAGATAATTTCTAAGCACCCTTATAAAAAAGTTACGCGACAACAATAATTATCTTGCCAACTCTTCAATAACTGTTCGTAAACTTCCCAACTAATCCCACCCATAAGAAAAATTTTATCGGCATCAATAGAAGCAAAATTATCTTCTATTATCAATTATTCTAAATGTTGTAAACCCTCTACCAACCCCAACATTTCAATCTACTAAAATTTAATTTACCGAATTATTAATTATTAATTGTTAATTAAATAATTGTGGTTTAAAGCCGACCCTTTTAAGGGGAAAAAAAGTGCTAGGATATTTCCCAATCTTCAATTCCGTAACGGTTTTAACCTTCTTGTAATTATCAAGTTCGCCATTATCAATTATCAATTAATTAACAAGATTATCATTAATAATTGACTAAAATTTTGAATATGTTTAATCATACCCGACTCAAATGATAGTAATTTTTATACTGATAAATACGGGATAAAACACTGCAAAGTATAAATCAATAGAAAACAGAAAGAGGCTAAAACTAGCTCCAAAGGAAACTATTATTCCCTTCATTTCTAGTTCTAACCTCTTTATTTGAAACTCAGTAACAGTATGATTAACGATTAACAAATCGCTAGCCTATGTTAAATAGATAATATGACCGCCACAGATGTAAGTCTTCCAATATTTAACAATCAAAAAAAAATCCCTCAAAAAAAAATCCCTAGAATTATCTATCGGGATTTCTTAATGCCTGAATTTTGACTGATTGACATCCTCCCGACGTTGAACTTGAGCAACAACGCGGGATTCCTAAACATTACTGATTAGGTCTTTCTGCTGCCTCTTGCAGAGGAGCTGCGCTAACATAGCACCCGCCTCCAAGGTTGAACCTCTTTTTGGTCTTATGGTCGCTCCACAGACAAGACAGCGCCGCCAAAGGGGGTCTCCCCCATGAGCGACTGGCGCTGACACTGCTAGCCCAGCAGCCTAAATATTTGAACAAAAAACTTTTTGTTGTATGTGTTGAGTTCAAGTATGGAGTGTTCCCAGTGACCATTCCTCTTCCCCGATCTACCGATCTTTCTGCGGTGTTACCCAAAATTGGTACTCTTTGTCGGTTAACCTATCTGTTCGTATACGTCCGGGCGGGTCAGTAACCAACTTGATTATACCACAAGATTGATTGTTTTTCATCCCGACGGTCCCTTGCAGGAGAGCGCGGGTTTTCAACCAACGTTAACATAAAAGCATCCAATGTCCTTCGGAAATCTTCTCGTGCCTGAAAATGATCTACTCGATTAACTATTTGACCATCCTCAAACAGAATCAAAGTAGGCAAAGTTTTCAGTTGATAGCTACTAGCAAGCTTTAAACTTTCATCAGCATTGACCCCTACAAGCTTTAAATGGCCATTCCACTCAGATTGAAATTTTAATAATTGGGGCACAATCATTTTACACAAGCCACACCAAGGTGCCCAAAAATGAACTAAAACTGGGTTAGAAGACTCTAACACCTCTTGTTTAAAACTATTTTGGTTCACTGACAAAACCATGATCCTTGAATCTATATTAATTAAATTTTTTATATCCTGGGATCATGCTACCAGTATACGCTCCCAGTTGCACGAATTAATAGAGGATGAGCTTGCCAGAATAAGAGGACAAAAACTCCTACCCCAAGGTAAGCCCATCGGAGAAACTCATGCAACTGTAAGGTTTGACGTCCTTGGATAATTGCCAGAAAAGGAATAACTGATGTTCGAGACTTTAATTTCTCATAAGATTCACCAAAACGCTCCTGAAGTCGGCGATCCCCATGCCAAACGCCAAATAAGTGGTGTAAAACAAGGCCAACTGAGGTAACTAAAGTAAAGCTTGTTCCTAGCCAAAGGGTGTGGGCAATACACCAGATTATTTGGCCTACCATTTGGGGATGGCGAGTAATGCGAATAATCCCTGTTTCATGGAGATGGACTTGGGGCTTTTGAATTGCTGCAATTTCTAACAGGTTGAATGTAGAGGGGTATAGGAAAAGGAATGAAATTGCTGATAGTATCCAGACTATAGGTTTGACAATTGGGACACCTTGCAGTTGCCATAACTGTAAGCCATCATAACGATGATTGAAAAAGTACACAATCAGAACTACTGCTAGTGGTAGACTGACTAGGGCAAATAAGATGCGGTAGAGTCTAGGACCAATTTTATTTTCGGCCCAGGTTCGGATGGCAGCTAAACCACTATGGGCGATCGCAAAACTCAGCAGTAACCCCAAGATGATTAAATGGCTAAGGGTTAACGAATCATTAGACATGGCCAATATAGGAAATTGATAATAAAAGTTAACTTTTGGAGGAATCCTCCAGCAGTATGCTAAAGGGACGTAAACTGCTAACCCCATTCAAGGGGAAGGAAATGCGCTGAGTGTGGAGACTAATTTGCCCAAGAAATTATTTATGCCTCGGCTGAGGAATATGGAAATCTCAAGTTCCAGCTCAGACTTATAGGTTAGCTCTATGCTTCCGGTAAGTCTAAGTCTTGACCTTCAACTTATGTCTCAGGCACTTTTGTCCCTGATTTAGTTTAATCTAAACACGACGATCGGAGCTTGATGAACTAACCAGAAAAGACCAGGGGATGAGAAGACAGGTTGACATGGGGCGTGGAAAGATTATTTCGATTTTTTCCTCAACTTATACAATAGGCAACTTATAGTAAAGAGCAAAAGTCGGGTGTTCCATAATTCTCAGGTTATTGCTGTGGCTACTGCTATAGAACTCAAATGAGTTCTATTTAATCAAGAGAGGGGAAGGTGAGGAGATGAGAAGATAAGGAGTATTTTTCAACCTTGTTCCCCTATTCCTTGCTTCTATCTCTTGAGTTATAACTCAGTATTCCTGACTCCTTGTGGAAAAACTTAATCTTGGCAAAAATAGCAAATGGTTTTTATAAATAAAAACCTGCTTTAATACACAAAAAGACTATAAATTCAAACTTCTCATTAGTTCTCCACTCTCTTCTTGCTCTCCAACAACCTATCTAATCAAATCAAAGGCCATTACGTCAGCAATTTGTCCATTAGGGAAACCTTTCGGCATCAACTCCCTAAATTTTTTTTCCTTTAACAATATGTCTGAGCTTCCTTTCACCCTAGACCAATTACGCATTCTCAAAGCGATCGCTGCTGAAGGTAGCTTCAAACGAGCTGCTGATAGTCTGTTTGTTTCTCAACCAGCAGTTAGTTTGCAGGTGCAAAATTTAGAGCGACAGTTGAATGTGCCCTTATTCGACCGGGGTGGTCGCCGGGCACAATTAACTGAAGCTGGTCATTTGCTACTTACTTACGGCGAGAAAATACTGTCTCTTTGTCAAGAAACTTGCCGGGCGATCGAAGATTTGCAAAATCTCCAGGGAGGTACTTTAATTGTTGGTGCTTCTCAAACTACTGGTACTTATTTACTGCCCCGAATGATAGGGATGTTTAGACAAAAATATCCTGATGTGGCTGTACAGTTGCACGTTCATTCTACTCGTCGTACTGCTTGGAGTGTGGCTAATGGACAAATAGATTTAGCTATTGTTGGGGGTGAAGTTCCTCCGGAGTTGCAGGAGTCTTTGGAAGTTGTGCCTTATGCTGAGGATGAACTGGCCTTAATTTTGCCTGTTTCTCATTCTCTGGCTGAGAAGGAGACTATTCAAAAAGATGACTTGTATCACTTAAACTTTATTACTTTGGACTCTCAATCTACTATTCGCAAAGTAATCGATCAAGTTTTATCCGAAAGTGGCATTGATACTCGCCGTCTGAAAGTGGAAATGGAGCTAAATTCAATTGAGGCAATTAAAAATGCTGTTCAGTCTGGTTTGGGGGTCGCTTTTGTTTCTGTTTCTGCTATTGAGAAGGAATTACAAATTGGGGTTTTGACTACGGCTAAAATAGATCAGATAGTTATTAATAGAATATTATCAGTCATTTATAATCCTAATCGTTACCGTTCTAAGGCAGCAGAGGCTTTTAGTAAAGAAATTTTGCCTTTGTTTTCTAGCTTAAATTTTAGCCCAGATCAGATTAAACCTTTATCTAAAGAAATACCGCCTATAGAGGTAGTAACAAATAACGTTCATGAAACTTGAATAAGAAACATAGGAGTCAAGAGTCAGAATGGTTTGGGCTAATTTATTTTCTACATAGGACTTACGCACCAGACCATGTATGTAGTGTTAAAAACTATAGCGCTACAGTTTTTGCACTCTATATATAGTACCCCTGCGTAAGTCCTGCTACAGTTATTTTAGGTTTAATTTTGCCTACCTATTTATAGCTCAAGTCAGAAGGCGCGAAGTTAGATAGGGGAGCCGTTGGATTAGCGATGTACATAAGTTAAATTCGCAGCACAGACTATATTTGAGAATTTGAGGATGTCAGCGCCAGTAATGTTGACTGCTTTATCTTTTATTGGCGTTGCTGAATAAATGTATGATTTTACCGAAAAATTGGGTTTAAAGCCTCGCCCATAAGCGGGCGACTTTCTGTGTTATTATGAAGTTGGTTTGAACACCCGCCAAGTCTCATAAATACTGTAGAAAAGAAGATGTTTGTCAAAACTCCTTCACCTTCACAGCTGAATTTGGGAAGCTTTCAGGTCAATGGGCAGTTCGCGCCCTGAAGGCACAAATAAACATCCATAAGAATTTTTGGTAAGTCGCGGGAGGGCATTCCGAGACTCTAACATGTATGTAGTGTTAAAAACTATAGCGATACAGTTTTTGCACTCTATATATAGTACCTCTGCGTAAGTCCTGTTAATTATTAATCACAGTGAGAAATGAGGTGTTTCGCAGCGCGACATGAAACCTTTAGGGGTGCGTAGCACTATCGCCACTCAGGCAGTTTATCTAAAATCTAATAACTACAGCGCAATAGTTAAGTTAATTATTAATCACAGTGAGAAGTGAGGCGTTTCCCTGCGCGACATAAAACCTGTAGGGGTGCGTAGCACTATCACCACCCAGACAGTTTATCTAAAATCTAATAACTAGAGCGCAATAGTTGAATTAATGAGGACTTACGCACCAGACCATGTATGTAGTTTGAAAAACTATAGCGATACAGTTTTTGCACTCTATATATAGTAACTCTGCGTAAGTCCTGTTAATTATTAATCACAGTGAGAAATGAGGTGTTTCGCAGCGCGACATGAAACCTTTAGGGGTGCGTAGCACTATCACCACCCAGGAAGTTTATCTAAAATCTAATAACTACAGCGCAATAGTTAAGTTAATTATTAATCACAGTGAGAAGTGAGGCGTTTCCCTGCGCGACATAAAACCTGTAGGGGTGCGTAGCACTATCACCACCCAGACAGTTTATCTAAAATCTAAAAACTAGAGCGCAATAGTTGAATTAATGAGGACTTACGCACCAGACCATGTATGTAGTTTGAAAAACTATAGCGATACAGTTTTTGCACTCTATATATAGTACCTCTGCGTAAGTCCTGTTAATTATTAATCACAGTGAGAAATGAGG
>NZ_JAAHGT010000526.1 GCF_010672385.1 Okeania sp. SIO2F4 | reverse complement strand
CTAGGTGAAGTACAGAAATTGTGATGCCAATTTATGAGAGGAAGGGGTTGGCGATGTCAACCCCTTCCTCTCCCGTATAAAAATGATTATCATTCTCATAAATTGTACATTTTATTTTTTGGAAGTCCCTTAGTTAATCTTGCTCCGAAAAAACTTTCGCAACTGTTGAGTGGGTATAATCCTCCCAACGACCCCAAAGATGAAGGATCTTTTGTCAAAATTAATATGGTTTTAAGGAAGTTACCTCGTTTGAAAGCAGATTACGATTCTGTAGAAGCATTTACTGGAACGTTCCATGTCAACGAGGGTTATCAAAACATCATCGACAGTTACAAAATGGCTGGTGAAGGAATAATACCAGAACATCCCCCTGGCGAGTTTTATTGTCATAGTTTAACGGATGATTCTATTCTCTCCCCATCTCTGAGAGCAGAAGGTTATCAGACCCTAACTTTATTTGGGTTGGAAATGCCTTATAGCTTGTTTGTTAAAGACAATCAAACAGAGAAACAGAAAGTATTAGAGAGGTATCTTAATGGAGTAAATCAATATTTATTAGAACCGATAGAAGATTGTATAGCGCGGGATGAAAATGATCGACTTTGTGTTGATATTGCGACTCCAGTGGATGTGGAACGAGAAGTAGGCATTCCCACAGGTCATGTCTTCCATCAATCTCTTTCCTGGCCTTTTGTAGAATCAGAGGAAGAACGGGGAATGTGGGGCGTGGAGATTGGCTTTGATAATATCTTCTTGTGTGGTTCTGGAGCTAAACGAGGAGGATGTGTTAGTGGGATTCTAGGGCATAATGCAGCTATGAAAATTATAGGAAGCTGATACTAAGGATTACTTGATACTTTTTTTTAGTCTAAATTATGAAAGTTTTATTCTGTAGCGATAGTGCAACACTAGCAGTCAAATTACTTGCATCACAACTATCAGACCATGAAATTATCACCTGTCCCTCAGATATATCAAGTATTTAGATAGTGTTGATATTATTATACCTTGGATGGCTAACATTGATGCTTCCATCATTGCCTCTGGACAGTTTGGTTTAGTGCAAGAGTTTGGTGTCGGTATAGAAACTATAGATATTGAGGCAGCTACTCATGCTGGAGTATGGGTAGCACATGTACCTGGTAGCATTTCTAGCAATGCTGATTCCGTTGCTGAACACGCCATAATGTTAATGCTAATGATATCACGACATATGGCAAGCACACAGCAATCATCTAAAGCTGAAGACTGGAGTGCAAAAGCGGGTATTGCCTTATTGGGAAAGACAGCTTGTATCGTTGGACTTGGTGACATTGGTACAGCATTAGCGGTACGTCTAAAAGCTTTTGGAATGCGTCTTGTTGCGGTTCGGCAACACCCAGAACGTGGCGCCTTACCAGAAACAGGGATAGAAAAAGTTTACGGCTCTAATGCTCTTTCTGAAGCATTATCTATTACTGACTATGTTATTTTGTGCGCCGAGTATAGTAAAAACACTCATCATCTGATTAATCAAAATACACTTACGGCAATTAAACCGGGAGCATTTCTCATCAACGTCGCGCGGGGTGGTTTAGTGGATAGAGATGCCTTAGAAACAGCACTAGAGAAGGGAAATTTAGCCGGAGCTGGTCTTGATGTAGTTGAATCTCCTACAGATTCTCTTCGTCAGCAAAACGTCATTATTACCCCACACATTGCTGGAATAACTGACGTAAGTTATAAGGGTATTGCCTCTGTGGTAATTGATAATATTAAACGCTACGCACGAGGGGAACAGCCACTATATACAGTTAATAAACCCGATCGCCCAAGATGCTTTGTTTCCTAATACTAGGCTATAATTTAGGTTCGGCTTTGGTTTGAATCATAGAGCGTTATAACTCATATTCCGCACGTCAAATTGTAACACAAAAAGTAGTATAAAAATTGATGACTAGCTAAGTATTTATACTGTATAAATCATCCGATCAATTGTTTTTATTCGTCAAATTTTGGGGAAAAATCTTAAGCATAAATACTTAATTAATTTACTTTTATTGACCATCAAGATTTTCTCCTGACTCCTGTCTCCTTTTTTCATACTACGTTTTGAAGTGCGGAATGTAGGTTATAAGATTGTTTTGAACGTTTGTTATGTAAACTCTTGGGCGAACTTGCAATTTATTTACGAAATTTAGCTATTTTCGAGAATATCAATAGTTGCCGCAAGTGCCGTTTGAATTGCCCCTTGAATTGAAGCATGATTAATACCTAAATGTTCCCCGGCAAAGAATACACGGGGATTATTTATAGGATAAGGTTGACCAAGAAAAGGTTGATATTTTTCCCGATCGCCAGGGGCAAAATAGGCATAAGAACCTGAACCCGGATTATTATCTTCATCCCAAATACTATGAACAACATCATCAGTATATTGTTTAATATTAGGATGTATTTGGGAAATTTCTTCTAAGGTTAAATCTGTTTTATTTGACTCATCTAAAGTAACAAACTTTCTAGAATTATCTTCCCAACGATAAGCAGCAGTTAATACAGATGGCTGATAAGAAATATCTTTATTTTTAGCCACAAAATGAGGTTGAGAAAAGTTATTTGTATCTAATTGAGCATTATCGCAAGGATACCGACACTTTTCAATATTTAAGTCGGTAAAACTTCCCCCACCATAAATATTTTCTGCAAATTCCCAAGGACGAGCAGTACAGTGTAATATAGTTTTACTAGAACTACAATAACCTAAATTATTAATAGCTTCCTGTTGTTTGTTAGGCAAGATAGGGTCAAAATTAATCTGAGCTAAAGCAGTAGTTGGAACAGTACAAATAATATAGTCAAATTCTGCGGTTTCCTGCTTATCTAACTTATTCCAGCCAACTCGAACTCCTTTATCTGTCATTACTATATTTGTTACTTTGGCTTCAGTCTGGATTGTTCCTGATATTCTTTGAACTAAAGCCTTCACTAAAGTTTCCATTCCTCCAATTAACTGATATTGTTCAACTTGATGCCAAGCAAAGAAATCAATTAAACCATTTAATAGAGAAACTTTTTCATAATGGATTGCTCCAGTAGCATGACCTAGTAATTGAAAAGCATCGGGAGAAAGATGGTTTTGAAAAAAGTCGGTGACTGTTAAATTATCGTATTTTCTAACTTTATCGCTGGTGAAAGTAGGCGCAAATAATTCCCATTTTTCCTGTTCAGAGAAAGTATTAATTAACTCTGACAATAACTGGTCGTAAATTACCCCAGGGTATTCTTTTTCATCAGGGGTTAAATTGTAAATAGAAAAAAGTTCTTGGTAATTATCTAAACGTGTTTTCTTTCCTCTTAAATAATAAAAAGCTGCGGGATTGTAATTAATAAAAGGTCTTTTTGGTAGCTTAAACTGATCTATATAGTGTAAAGTGCAACCATGACTAGCAGGAACCCTCATTGCACCCAATTCTCCATAAGTCCCATCACTAAAATAATGAGTTTTAATTCTTCCTCCCAGACGAGAATCAGCTTCTAATAAAGTAACTTGATGGTTTAGTTGACTTAGTTCGTAAGCACTAACAAGTCCCGCAATTCCTCCGCCAATAATTGCAACTTGTTTGCGAGTACTGCCTCGATCGTAGGGAATAAGAGGGCCAGGATGACGATACAAGTGCTCAAAAGAAAATGGACAATCTAGCTCTAAAATCTGATTATACATAATATTCGACATCAATTAAGTTTAATAACTGCTATATTAGTCCGAAAGTAAAGGAATTAGTAGTAAGCGATCGCTCAATTATTTTCTAGTAAGAAATCAATATGTCACAGTATTTGTTGTACTCTTTTGCGAAAAGCTCGTAAAGCAGGACTCCTCCCAATCTCACTGCTTTGAGCTAAAACTTCTGCTACCAAGTCTCGAATCGGTAACGTAGGAAACGTTGGACTGGTGCTAACTTGCTGGTACTCACCTCCTTGCAAGAGGTCAATTCTGAGTTGATTCTTCTCATAGCGCCAGAGTTCAGGAACTCCTAATTTGGCATAGACATCTAGTTGAGTCTTAGAAGTAACATCCACTTCAATGGCTAGATCTGGTGGTGGATCGAGATTAAGATCGACGCGTCGCTTGCCTCGCATTCGATTGTGGTTTTGGATGTAGAAGCATTGATCGGGTTCAATGCCACTGTCCATATTTTCTCGCTTGAAGGTAGTAGAACCAAAGCACTCACAGTCGATTTCTAAATCATCAAGCAAAATTTTCACTAAATCACCGAGTAGTTCTTTATCGACTTCGTGTTCTGGCGTAGGCATTCTGATTTCTAAGGTTCCGTGGCTATAAGCAATGCGGGCAGAGCGATGTTCCCCTAGTTCTTCAAGAATGGACTCAAATTCAGCCCACTCTAGGTTATGAATTAAAAGTCTTTGACCAGGGGGAACGGTAAGTTGTCGGAGTAGGAGGGTAACAGCCATAATGAATGTTATATATATGATTTTGGATACACCATCAAACTTAATCTAATTTTTGATAAGAATAAACAGTCTTCTCAATCAAACTCAGGTGCCCACACCTCAAGAACAGGCAATTCCCAACCCGGAAGTAATTCTGGTACTTGCAGCACATCCTCATCCTTCAGGACAATCTTATCAGCATCGAGGCGATACACTTCCATCGTGCGAGTTCTCGGATCGACTAACACTCCAAGTTTAGTTCCCAATTCCAAAAACTCTTGTATCTTCTGAGGTAATTTAGTTAAACTATCCGTTTTAGATTTAATTTCAAACATTAAGTCAGGAACTAACTCCGCGTAATCTTCTGTTGTGCGAGGTAGACGTTCAGCTAAGATAAAAGAAACATCGGGTGCGCGAACATCTCCATCTTCATTAGGCAAACGAAAACCACCACTAGAACCGGAAACTCTACCTAACTTGCGAGGACGTACCCAATTCCGAAGTTGAGCAGCAATTTCTATTGCTACTTCTTGAGATTCTAACCCTGAAGGACTCATAAAAATAATTTCTCCACCTACTAATTCCATCCTATAATCAGGATGTTGTAGTTGTAGCTTTTCTAAATCTTTTACTGTTAAACTAGGCATTTTGAAAACCTCCTATCTGTATCTTTAATTAGACATAGGCGTGAAAATCAAAAATCACATCAATTCTTATCCAGAAATTATCAATTACTTCTCCCTGTTCCCAGTGCGCGTGTTCCCTGTTCCCTCTTTTCCACCAGAGGTCTATTGTATCTCAATTTCAAAATATAGAACTTTCCAGAATATCAATTACTGCTGAAACTGCTGTTTGAATTGCTCCTTGAACTGAAGCATGATTGATAGCTAAATGTTCTCCAGCAAAGAAAACACGAGGATTATTAATAGGATAAGGTTGTCCCATAAAAGGTTGATATTTTTCCCGTTCGCCAGGGGCAAAATATGCATAAGAACCAGAACCAAGCTGGTTCTTATCATCCCAAATACCATGAACAATATCATCAGTATATTGTTTAATATTAGGATGAATTTTCTCAACTTCATCTAAGGTTAAATCGGCTTTAGATGAAACAACTAAAGCCATAAATTTCCTTGAATTATCTGACCAGCGATCGGCAGCAGTAAATACTGATGGTTGATAAGAAATATTTTTATCTTTAGCAACAAAATGAGGTTGAGAAAAGTTGTTTGAATCTAATTGAGCATTATCAGAAGGATACCAACACTTTTCTATATTTAAGTCTGTCAAACTTTCGCAACCATAGACATTATCTGCAAATTCCCAAGGACGAGCTTTACAGTGTAATAGAGTTTTACTAGCACTACAATAACCCAAATTGTTAATAGCTTCTTGCTGTTTACTGGGTAAAATAGGATCAAAATTAATTTGAGCAAGAGCAGTAGCAGGAACAGCAAAGATAACATAATCAAATTCTGCTGTTTCTTGCTCATCTAACTTATTCCAGCTAACTCTAACTCCTTTATCTGTCATTGCTATATTTGTTACTTTGGCTCCAGTCTGGATTGTTCCTGATATTCTTTTAACCAAAGCCTTTACTAAAGTTGTCATTCCTCCTATGAGTTCGTATTGCTCAACTTGATGCCAAGCAAAGAAATCAATCAAACCATTTAATAAAGAAATATTATCATAATCTATTATACCAGTAATACAACCAATTAATTCAAAAGCATCGGGGGAAAGATGATTGCGAAAAAAGTCCGTAACTGACAGGCGATCGCACTTTTTAAGCTTATTGCTGGTGAAAGTTGGTGCAAATAATTCCCATTTCTCCTTTTCAGAAAAAGAATCAATTAATTCTGACAATAACTGGTCGTAAATTATCCCAGGATCTTTTTCTTCATCAGGAGTTAAATTGTAAACAGAAAACAATTCTTGGTAACTATCTAAACGAGTTTTCTTTCCCCTCAGATAATAAAAAGTTGCGGGATTGTAATTAATAAAAGGTCTTTTTGGTAATTTAAACTTATCTATATAGTGTAAAGTGCAACCATGACTTGCAGGAATTCGCATTGCGCCCAATTCCCCATAAGTCCCATCACTAAAATAATGAGTCTTAATTCTTCCTCCCAAACGAGAATCAGCTTCTAATAAAGTAACTTGATGGTTTAGTTGACTTAGTTCGTAAGCACTAACAAGTCCCGCAATTCCTCCGCCAATAATTGCAACTTGTTTGA
>NZ_JAAHGT010000525.1 GCF_010672385.1 Okeania sp. SIO2F4 | reverse complement strand
TTGAAAGTCGTACCCCTATTGCCTAGTTCTGTCGATATTTTCTACATTAAGTTTTTTAGGAGCCAGGAATCAGGAATTAGGAGCAGAAAAAATGTCTGTTTAGTAATAGGTAAACTTAAATTTGGGGGCTAATTTTTAGATCAAAACTGATGCTTACAAGACTTGCAAATAGTGATTATATAGTGATTATATAGCTATCAAATTGGTTCTATAAGAGACTGTTTGTCAAAGGAATATTAAATCTAGACGGAGGGTCGGTTTTACTAACGCAAAGCTTTGGGTTCTATAGACTTGAAATTAAGTTATGGAGTCAAACTAGATGTGTATTCAAGAGTAGAACATAATAGTTTTTCGAGGTTAGTAGTTTTACTCTATAGAGTCAATATAATCAGGTACGATATACCATGGAATAGTGAATATATAGAATAACTCATCCCTGGTTGTTTTTTAATAGCCTTTTCTTAAGCCTGAACAAACATAAGTATTTATAAGAGTCTTATTATAACACAAAGCTGTCCTTTCTAGGATGTTGCTCTAGACCAAAATTGTCGGTAAAAAATGTTATGATTAAACAAGTTCCATCCTCATTTCGCAGGATTCTACTATCGCGAATATTGCTACTTACTGTACCAGTATTAATATTGGGTCAGTATATAATCTATAGGCAAGCACGTTCTACCCTTCTAGACACTGCTCGCCAAAACCTGAAAGAAAGCGCAGACAGAAAGGCCGAAGATATTCAACAATGGGCAAAATCCCTAGAATCGAATTTAGTTAGTGCCAGCCAAAGCTATGTACTTCAATCTGGTACAACTCAAGAGTATCAAAATTATGTTGAACAGTTATACAAAATGTTATCTAGTCAGGTAAGTTGCGTTCAATTGAGTAACTTACAAACTGAGCAGATCGTCGCGAATACTTGTGGTGCTGAATCAATACATTCTTTATCAGAAAATATATGGCCTCAACAGCAGAAACAACTTATTAGGGATAACTCCAATATTTACATGAGTTACATACAGCCAGAACAGTTAAGTTCAGAGGATGGCTCAAATAATCAGGAAGGCAATCAAAAAACACAAGTTAGCTTAGGTTTAAGTGTACCAGTATATGTTGTTGAAGCTGGCGAAAAAAAATTGCAGTATGCCTTGAGTATTAAGTCAGCTTTACCAATGCATACCAATAGAAAAAGAGGCTCACTGACAGGTTCAACTGTAGTAATTGATTATAAGGGTACGATATTGGCTAGTCCAGACCCTAGTAGACTGGGACGTAATATTTCTGAAGGGCCAGATGCAGGGAAACTAGAAAGTATTATCAGAAATGCACAGGAAGGCAAAAAGGATTTTGCCCATATATTTTCTTTTGAGGAAACAGATATTTCCAGTAGGAATGATGGAAGTAAAAATTCTTGGAGAGAAATTATTGATGAACTAAAAAAGATATTGCCTGAATTGTTAGGACTTAAATTATCAGCAGATAATGAATTTTTAGCGGGGTATGTTGCTATTCCTAGTCCTATAGATAAAGATAATGATAATCAGTGGATTGTTTTAGCAATTACACCTATAGATTTTGCTTTATCTGGTCTTAGAGAAGTTCAAAAGGTGCTAATTATTCTAGTTTTAGGTTTAGTTGCTGCTAGTATAATAGCAACTATTTATTTGGCTCGTGATTTGGCTCGTCCTTTGGAAAAACTGCGAGATTATGCCATTACTGTTAATGATTTAGACTCTCCCAAGAAAGTACCTCAAAACATAAAAATTAGCGAGTTTAATCAACTATCAATTTCATTACAGAAGATGGTAGAAAGGCTAAAGAAGTGGGCTTATCAACTAGAAGTAACTTCTAAAGAGGCTCAGGTTGCTAATCAGCTAAAAAGTGAATTTTTGGCGAATATTTCCCATGAGTTAAGAACTCCACTTAACGGAATTATTGGTTCACTTCAATTAATTTGTGATGGTTTTTGTGATAGTAGAGAAGAAGAAATAGATTTCTTGAAACAAGCTAATAATTCGGCTATTCATTTGCTAAGAATTATTGATGATATCCTGGAGATCCGTAGAATTGATTCAGGAACTTTATCTATGATATTTGAGGATGTCAATATTATCAAATTGTTACAAGAGACAGTGGATTCGTTTAGAGACAATATTCAACAAAAATCTCTACTTTTCAAACTAAATCTTCCTCCACAACTAATAATTGTTTACGCTGATATAGAAAAGTTAAAGCAGGTGTTTAAAAATGTTATTAGTAATGCAATTAAATTTACAGAAAAAGGGAGTATTAATATTTCTATTAGCCTCAAATATAATGAATCAAGTATTTGTAAAAACACCAATTATTTAATGGATTTTCAGGGTGAGAAAGTTAATGAGGTTTTAGTTACAATTCAAGATACAGGAATTGGTATTAATTTAGAACAACAGCATAAATTATTTCAACCTTTTGTAATGGTAGATGGTACAAAAACCCGTAAATTTGGTGGCAATGGATTAGGATTAGCAATTTCTCGCAGTCTGATGGAAATGATGAATGGTGATATTAAACTCTCTAGTGAAGGCATAAATCAAGGAACTACAGTTAATATTACTATGCCAATTAAGAAAATACTATCATCTGAGGAAAAACTGTATATTTCAACAGAAATTAAATTGAATTCTCAGAGTTAATTTATAGCAATTTAATTGGGGATAAAAAACTTTCTATTTCTTCTCCTCCTTGTACCTTTTTTCTTAGCTATCTTCTCCCTCTTGGCTACTAGCTCTTTCTTCAATGATTTATAACTGTTCATCCAAAATGATACAGCCTATTCCCTAAGTACAGGACAAAAATTGAAAAGTGTGGCTAAAATCAGATTCATATTGATCTAATACCAAGCATGATAAGTGTTTGCTACAAATAGCTAGGGTATTTCTTAGGAGTCAAGCCACACCTAACCCCTCCCTGGAGGGGAAGTCAGTCGGACAGAGTCAGAATAAATAGGTTTGATACATTTTTTTACATCGTAACTTATCTTTTTCGTAAAATACAAATTTCCGATAAAATCTTTTAATACTGTTTATTATTCGTAAAATTATTTTTTCATGCATGATATAATACCATTTATCAAAAGTAATCCTAGGCTGGGAAAGTAGTCAAAATAACGAGAGATATAACATAGGGAGCGTAAACAATCTAATTACTTTAATAAATAGTATTTAGAAATAAAAAATTTAAGTATAGCAAAGTTTTTGAGAATTGGTATAAGTTCAGAAGAAGACGGCGAAGATCGTCAAAACCGCAACGAAAAATTCTCTTGGCTTTACGTCCATGTTTTTTGGTTGTGATTGGTTTGTTTTGTGTCAGCTGCTTACCAGTACAATCTACCCAAACATATTGCAATACTTAGGGCTTACTGATTGATTAACTTTCAAAGCATTTACAGATAAAGGCTAAAGCCTTTATTATTATGTGAAAAAAGTACCAGCTTTTCGGTCGAAAAAGCTCAAAATTTTAATATTTTGAGCAGACAAGGGTAGAAAAATCACTCTTACAATTATTCCGACTACCTCCTCTATAATTCCTATTTATCCTGAGTTCTGAGTTCTGAGTTTTACCCTCACTAATAAGACTTTTTCAGCAAACCCTACTTAGCAAAGCAAACAATCTGCTCAAACGCTCAGAGTGTTGAATATTAGTATCGAAGAATCTTTGTAGATGTTTGTAGTTTGATTCGGTTTTGGCACTACCTTTCATTAATGGATAATGGATAATTGATAATGGATAATTACCTCTCCCTAAAAGCTATCCCTTACCCATAAGTCTTGAAACCCTTGTGGGGAGAAGGGGAGCAGGGAGCAGGGAAGAAAGGAGAAAAAATCATAGTAGCTAAGTAAAACTACTGAAGTTGTCAAAAAAAATGTATTTTTACATACATTTTTTATCCCAAAAAAGCCGACCAAAGACTTGTGCATAACTCGTCTATTTTGTAAAGCTTTATGTTAAGAAAGATGTGGGTAAAGCATAGCCCTAAAAGGGAGATGATTGACCAATAAGGAAAAAATTTATTTTCTAGGTCGATTGGATATGGCGAGGTTTCCCGAAGAGTGCATAGCCGCTCCGCTTTTCATGTCGGCGACAGCCGAAACGCCATCCCATCCTGACGGAATGCTCCGCTTTCCGACCGCTTTTTTCCCCTTGAAAGGGGAGGCTTTTAACCTAAACTGTTTAATTATTTAATTATTAATTATTCGGTAAATCCTGTGGCCATATCTGTTAAATTCACTGTTTTGACTCGAAACAAGGCTATCAAAAAAATGCCCAGAAAACTTATACTAATTACCATGTATTAATGCTATAATTATGCTGATACTTCAATTATTCAATTATTAGTCTTCCTCTATGCCACTTTAGATTTTAAACTGGTATAAAAATTCCGTGTTGCCACCTAAATACAAGGTCGGGAGTATGTTAATATTTTAAGATTGGTCACATTTGATTGTTTTTCCTCCTTGCTGAAGAGAATCATTTAAAGCACAGAGGATTCCTACTAATTTAGCACCTACCCAACCAGAAGAAATTTGTGAAGTAGTATTCTGATGTATACAATTTAAAAATTCATTGCACACTTGAGCTAAAGGTTCAGCTTTTTCGACCGTTAAGACTTCCCGACTGACATCTACTGCTTTCCAGCGATCGCCCAGATATTCTAAATGACCATGTTGAATAACTAAAGGTTGCTCGGCTGACATTTCATCAAAAATTAATGTTCCTTGATTACCTACTACTCCTAAACGACGTTGTTTATCAGGGTTGAGCCAACACAGATGTAAAAAAGCTTGAAAACCACTAGGATAAGTTAGTTTAGCCATAACTAAATCTGACTGTGGCGGTTGTTGGGGGAGCCAGACTATACCATTTGCTTGTACTTCCACAGGTGTTTCCTGTAACCAAGCATTCAAAATACAAATATCGTGAATTGCTAAATCCCAGAGTGCATCAACATCTGGGCGCACAGGCTCAATATGAGTCCGTGTCGCATAGCCATAACGCAACTCTCCTAACCTACCTTCTGTAACTATAGTTTTCCCTGTTTGTACAACCGGATTAAATAAGTAAGTGTGATCGACAAAAAGTTGACGTTGTTGTTGTTCGGCTAATTTACATAGTGCAACTGACTCTGAATGTTCAAGCGTTAAAGGCTTTTCTGAAAAAACGTGATAACCTTTTTTCAGAGCAGCACTAATAATCTCGTAGTGGGTAGAAGCTGGAGTGGCGATCGCTACTGCTGTAATTCCTGGTAGCTCTAACGCTTCTTTCCAACTTTCTATTAACATGATATCTCGATCTAATTGCAACCGCTCTTGAATTGCTTGTAATTGTTTTGGGCTAGGATCTACTACAGCAATAACTTGAGATTGAGGATGATTCAGGAAGTTCCGAACTAAGTGAACTCCCCAACGACCTGCACCAAATATAACAATTCCTATTTCCATAAGTTTAAATATAAAAGATTGAGCTGATATGAATTGGCGTTGACTGGTGTTTTAACCCTATCACATTCAGGTTAAGATGTCGAATACTAGAGTTTTTCATCTAATATGATGTCCGGATAATTAGTGATGAAAAAAACTTCCTCATTCTTCCTTCTTTCTTCCCTCCTGAGGACTGAGGACTCCGTCGTTTATTTATAAGTATTCAACCGGACATGATATAACTGTTCAAAATTTTGATTTGTCAATTTCTGTCAAAGACCTCTGACAAAAGTGAAAATTTAATCTTTTTTCATCCTCTTTTCTTCTTTTATATTCTCTGTTCCGGACTGCTGTAAGAAATCTAAAGCAGATTTAGCTGCGGCTTGCTCTGCAGCTTTAATTGATGGTCCCTTACCTACACCAAGTTTCTTGTCTTTAAACCAAACTTCTGCCAAGAAACGTCCACGATCGCCATGAATCTTATTTGCTTCGTGAACTTGATAATTTGGTAGTGTTTTGTAGTGACCTTGAGTCCATTCTTGGAGAGCAGCCTTATAATTTTGACGGGCGGGATCGCTGCGGATTTCTGCAATTAACTTTTCAAAGTGATAATCTAGCCAGGGGCGGATTAATTCCAAGTTATTGGTACTTAAATAAAGAGCAGCTAAAACAGCTTCAAAAGAATCTGCTAGTCGAGACTCTTCTCCAGCTTTATCCCCTGCTGCACTTTTGGATACCAGTAAATAGCGACCCCATCCATATTTATTGGCGATTTGTGCTAGAGAGCGATCGCTAACTAAAATGGAACGAATGGCAGCAAATTCTCCTACAGGACAATGAGGATAATTTTCTAACAGTAATTCAGCAGCTACGAGTCGCACTACTGCATCTCCTACAAACTCTAATTTTTCATAGTTATGTGTTGATGAAACTGTAGAGTGGGTTAAAGCCAAGTCTAGCAAATTCCATTTAATTGAACTGTGCTGAGGAATAGATAATTTTTCGACTAAAGATTTAAGTTGCTTTTGGCGTGGATGATATATTTGAGTCATCTAAAACAAAATCGGTATTTGGGAGATCCGTCAGCTTTAGCTACGGGAGGATAATATATTTGAGTCAGCTAAAACAAATCAGTAGTTGGGAAACCTATAAGCTTTAGCTATGGGAGACAAAATGCCTGGGTAACTTGAGTCGCTGCCTCCTTTTAAACAGGA
>NZ_JAAHGT010000524.1 GCF_010672385.1 Okeania sp. SIO2F4 | reverse complement strand
TCAATAACCCTGTTGATTTATATCCAATAAGTCTGTAATAATTTAAAGCTTAGTTGGAGCAAGATTCAGTTAAACGCTAATACTAATCACATTTGCTAACTCGTTTTTTAATCAATCAGTCAATAGCCACCTCAGTATTGGGGTGGTTCTTTTCATAGTAGTTATATTATGTCTGGTTCAACATTTATAAATAATTAGGCGGGAGTTATATCATGTCCGGATAATCAGTGATAAAAAAAGTTTTTGTTTGTAGTAGGGCTTCAGCCCGATCTATACTTAGGGCTAAATCTCTACTACAAACTTTCATTATAACTATTCAAAAAGAAGAGAGTATAGGGGTTATCTTATACTATTTCTCAAAAACTTTTCTACACTTTGTTGAATAGGGGAGTGGGGGAGTGGGGGAGAAGTAAAAATCAGAATAATTCACATTAACTTTCCTAAAATTCGCAAAAAAATAATCATACGTTAAGGAGTAGTTAATAACTGAAGTGTTACCAAAGTATAGCGTTACTTTTGGGAATTGGTATTATTCATTTATATACATTTATATACATTTTTTCCTTCTTCTGTGTTCCCTGTTCCCCGTTAAGTGTTCCCTAAAAATATCCAATATCTCAGAATAATTCTATGCTAAAAATGCCTGGAGAAAGTTATAGTGGTCTCTTACCACGACTAACAGAAGCAGAAACTTCTCTCAAATATTCACTAGAAGAGAATTTATACAAATTAGCGGTTGAAATTGGCGAACGTAATTATTCAAATTACTCTCAACTAATAGATACTGCTAATTTTCTTGCTAGTGAATTTAGTAAATGTAATTATCAAGTTAGACGACAAAGCTATCAAGTAGATACTCAAATATTTGAAAATTTAGAAGTAGAAATTCAAGGCTCCTATCAACCAGAACAAATTGTAGTAGTGGGGGGTCATTATGACTCAGTTTTTAATTGCCCAGGAGCTAATGATAATGGTACAGGTACGGCAGCAGTATTAGAATTAGCGCGGGTATTTGCCGGGAAAAAAATATCTATAACTTTGCGTTTTGTAGAATTTGTGAATGAAGAACCGCCTTTTTTTATGACTCCTAATATGGGTAGTCTTGTCTACGCTAAAAATTGTCGGCAAAATCAAGAAAATATTGTGGCAATGTTCAACTTAGAAACTATTGGTTATTATTCTGATGAATTAGGTAGTCAAAAGTTTCCTCCTGGTCTCGATCATTTTTATCCTTCTACAGGAAATTACATTACTTTTGTCAGTAATATGGTGAATAGAAAATTAGTATGTGATGTTATTGCTTCTTTTCGTCGCCATACTAAATTTCCCTCAGAAGGTGCTGCACTTCCAGGATTATTTGCTGGGGTAGATTTATCAGACCACTGGGCATTTTTGCAGCAAAATTATCCAGCTTTAATGGTAACAGATACTGCTTTTCTTCGCTATCCTTATTATCATCAACCAGAGGATACTCCTGACAAAATAGATTTCGATAGATTCACAAGAGTTGTGGCTGGTTTGGAGAGAGTAATTGCAGATTTTGTTGGAGTAATTAATGACTAAATCAGTAGTCAGGGATGAAATTTTTTTTAAAATCTAATTAAGATTAGATTATTTTACAACTAATCATAAATTTAGCAATCAGGAATGAGATGTGAGAATTGCGGTGTTCCTTAAAAGGATAGAATATAGCAGTTATCTTATGAATAATATGATGTCCGATTGAATACTTATGAATAAGGATCAAGGAGTCAGAACTCAGGAGGGAAGAAGAAGGAAGAAGAGAAGAAAGTTTTTTATAACTAATTAAACGGACATGATATAAGATACATTTTCTTCTTCCCTGTTCCCTATTCCCTGTTCCCTGTTCCCTATCTCCAAGTAACTTATCATTAACAATTTTCTGGAATTTGAATCGGGAGTTAAATTTGAATGAATTATATCGAATAAAGTTTCATTTTTCTGACTGCCGGACTACTAAAATTACATGATATTACTACTAATTTTTAGTATGCGCCAAAATAATTTTTCTTCAAAGACTTATTAGGAAGAATTCAGAAGTTTCTAGGGACAATTGCTGTTAATATCTGCCAAAATGGATAATGTATTTTGGAAATAAATTCCTAAATTGGCCTCTGACCATAATGAATCCAGAAGGAAATTCAACCTACTCCTACCAAGTCGGTGGTAGTCTACCTGTAGATGCTCCGACTTACGTCAAACGACAGGCAGATGATGAACTTTTTAATGGCCTAATGGATGGGGAGTTTTGTTATGTCCTCAACTCCCGCCAAATGGGTAAGTCTAGTCTCCGGGTTCAGACAATGCGACGTTTACAAGCATCTGGGGTAGTTTGTGCTGCTATAGATTTGACGGCCATTGGTAGTCAGGATATTACCTCGGAACAGTGGTATGCGGGAATAGTTTATAGTTTGGCCAGTAGTTTTGATTTATTGGATAGTTTTGATATTTTGAGTTGGTGGGGCGATCGCTCTTTTCTTTCTGCTTTACAACGTTTAAATGCTTTTATTGAACAAGTATTACTTAGAGAAATAACGGAAAATATTGTAATTTTTATCGATGAAATTGATAGTATTCTCAGTTTGAGTTTTAATGTTGATGACTTTTTTGCTTTAATTCGTTCTTGTTATAATAAACGGGCTGATAATTCTGAATATAAACGTTTATCTTTTGCTTTATTGGGAGTAGCTACACCATCAGATTTGATTAAAAATCGAAATATTAGTACACCTTTTAATATTGGCAAGGCTATAGAATTAGATGGTTTTAAATTGCAGGAAGCGATACCTTTAGTTGCTGGTTTTTCTGGTATTTTTAATGATGGTATGATGGTATTGAGAGAAATTTTAAATTGGAGTGGGGGGCAACCATTTTTAACTCAAAAAGTCTGTCAAATAATTTTATCTTACTGTAAAGAAGTTGAATTTAATATTTCTAGAAAAAATGAGGCAGAGTTAATAGGAGAAATTGTTCGGTCACAAATTATTGAAAATTGGGAAGCAAAAGACGAACCAGAACATTTGAGAACTATACGCGATCGCCTGATTTATAGTAATCAATCTTCGGGAGAATTACTATTATTATATCGGCGGATATTACAGCAGGGAAAAATTAAAGCTAATAATCAAGATTTTCACAGAGAATTACGACTGACGGGAGTAGTGGTAAAACAAAAAGGAAGGTTAAAGGTTTACAACAAAATCTATGCAGAAGTCTTTAATCTTGATTGGGTAGAAAATAAATTGCGAGAAGCAGGTTTATTATCAGAATCAGCAGCAGAAAAATCAATATATTCTGAGACAGATCTTCAAGAGATTGAAAAAATTACAAATGAGGCTTTATTAGAGTTTGAATTTAATCAAATAGAAGGATTAATTTTAGCAATACAAGCAGGAAAAAAGTTAAAACAAATCGTTCAAGATGATTTTTCTTTACAAGAATATCCGACTATCAATCCAATATCGACACTACAAAAAATCATTGGTAATATTCGTCAACAGAATAAATTTATTAGCAATTACATCGGAGTTAAAGACATTAGCTTTAGCTCAAATAGAGAATATTTAGCTATCGTAGAAAGAGACGGCACAATTTTATTACAACAGTTATTACAACCTCACTCCATCAAACTAAAAAGTCACGAAAATGAAGTTTTGTCCGTCAAATTTAACCCCAACAGATATCTTTTGGCAACAGCAGGAAAAGACGGCATTATTAGACTTTGGAATTTACAAGGAAAACAAATAAATCAGTTTAAAAGTAATCAGGGAGCAATCTCTCAAATCAGATTTAGTAATGATGGCGAATATTTAGCAACCGTAGCAGAAAAAGGAGTACAATTATGGAATATTTCTGGGCGCTCGCTCAAGCAAAAAAATATTCATTCAAGCTGGAAAATAATTGTAAGTTTTACCGATGATGGTGAGTGTATTGCAGTTGCAGTCAGAGAAAATATAGTCAGACTGTGGAAAGGGTTAAAACGACAACCATTAGAATTGAAAGTAGATCGGAGCGACGAGTTTACCCTAACAAATGTAAACATGAGTTGGGGTGGAGAATATCTGCTTTGTATTAGTAAAAATGGAATTGTGCGACTCTGGAATTTTCCACAACGACGCTTACTTGACTGGGAAACCCACCAAGCAGAAATTACAAAAGTTTGTTTTAGTCCGAGCGATCGACATATTGCCACAGCAGCAGCAGATGGTACAACCAAAATTTGGGATTTATCAGGAAAACTGCTAACTGAATTTAATGCCGATCGTAACTCAGTTACAGCTCTCAGTTTTACCCCAGATGAAAAACAAATTGCCACAGTGGGTGCTGACGGTACAATTCGCATCTGGAATTTATTTCCAAAACAACCGACTCAATGGAAAACTCAACAAGGTACAGTTTGGAGTGTTGGTTTCAGTTTGACTAAAAAAATAGCCACTGGAGGAGAAGATGGCAGTGTCAAAATCTGGAATATATCTGGTCAAATATTAACTCAGTGGAAAAGCACCAGAGGTAGACTCACCAGCATTAATTTCAGTTCCGATGGCAAATACCTAGCTACAGCAGGGCGCAATAATATTTCAATTTGGAACGAAGACGGGCAACTTGTCAGTCAATGTCACCCCAAACAAGACCTAATATTAGATATAAAATTTAGTCCTGATAGTAAATCTCTTGTAGCGGTGGGAGCTAATGGTACAGCAATATTACGCAACCTGGAAGGAGAACAACTAGCAATATTGAAACGTAGTAACCGTAGAATTGTTGCTAGTGTTAGTTTTAGTCAAGATGGGGAGCGCATTGTTACAGGTGGGTGGGATGGAAAAGTCTGCATCTGGAATTTGTCTGGACAACTGTTAGCAAACTGGGATGGGCACCGAGATAAGGTAAGAAGTGTCAGTTTTAGTGCTGATGGAAACCAAGTTGCTTCTGCGGGTAGGGATAGAATCAAAGTTTGGGATGTCTCTGGAGAACTTTTGAGAGAATGGAGCGCTCATCAGGAAAAATTGGTGGATGTATGTTTTAGTTTAGATTGGCAACGGGTAGCAACTGTAGGAAGTGACTATACTGTTATCTTGTGGGATTTTTCTGGGCGCAAACTGGCAGAATGGAAGACTCCAGAAACGGAATTAACCAGTATTAGTTTTAGTCAAGATGGTAAATATTTGGTTGCGGGTGGGGAAAATAGCATGGTTTATTTGTGGCGAGTTGAAAGTTTGGATGAACTTTTGGTGCGCGGTTATGAATGGTTGCAGGATTATTTTGTTACTCATCCCGAAGAGTTGGAAAAATTAGAGGAGCGTCAGAATCAAAATAGTACAGAAAATGTTGATTTAAGTGATGTTGTTTCTCAAGAAATCGTTAAGCAACCTACAGAAATTCCTGTTAGTTTTAGTCTTAATTCTAATTATGAAATTAACTATATTCGGTTACAGGATTTATTAGCAGCAGGAGAATGGCGAGAAGCAGATTTAGAAACTACTGCTATTATGCTGAAAATAGCTGGTCGAGAATCAAAAGGTTGGTTAAGAGCGCAAGATATTATTAATTTTCCCTGCCACGATCTACTGAAAATAGATAATCTGTGGGTGAGATATAGTAACGGTAAATTTGGCTTTAGCGTTCAGAAAGAAATTTGGAAAAGTTGTGGTGCAACTCAAGATAGTAGTTATCAAATTAATGACCTGGGAAATTATTATTACTGTGGTGACAAATTAGGTTGGAAAATAGGAGATAAACTTTTAACTTATCAGGAATTAAGATTTGATATAAATTCTCCAAAAGGTCATCTTCCCGGAGGAGTATTGAATTGGTTATGGTTTAGTTTTTATCTAGGAAAATCTAATATTTTCAGTGAGGAAATTATTTGGTGGGATATTATTTCTGCTATAGCAATGAAATTAGATGTATGTCAGTCTGACAAATTAGTAAAAATTTATCAATCTGATGGAGAAGGATTTTTAGGTGAATTTTTAGTACATGACAAAGTAGTAAAAATTTATCAAGGTGATATTACTAATTTAGAAGTAGATGTAATTGTTAGTAGTATCGGTGGTCTAGTCTGCGACAGAATCAGGAAAATTGGTGGAGAAGAAATTTGGCAAGAAATGATGAAATCTAGGAGATATATGATCAAAAATACTGCTCTGCGTGGTTCAGGTTTAAGAGAAATAATTATGACCAATGGTGGTAAACTCCAAGCTAAGAAAGTATTTTATGGATTATTAAGCACTCCATATAAACCAGTAATTCAAGAGTTGGTTAATAGTTGTATGATACTAGCTAATAGTTGGAGTTTTCAAACCATTGCTTTTCCTTTATTTGGGACTGGAGTAGGTGTTTTATCTCCTCAAGAAGCTTGGGAAATTATGTTGTCACAAATAGTCAAAAGTTTATCTGACGAAAATCAAACTGTCAGGGAAGTTATTATCTGTATATATGGCAGAAAAGCAATACAGGAAATTGATATTAGAGGAACATTACAACAAATTCAAAATTTAGGTTGGGAATCATTGTAATGATTAATTTTATTAATCATAAATTAAAACGATTAAAAATATGTCTAGTGCCGCTACGCGTAAGTCAAAATTAATGCATTCAAAAGTCAAAAGTATTGATTAGTAAGGTTTTTAGGATTTTGTAACTGGTCAGTTATTTC
>NZ_JAAHGT010000523.1:3099-6681 GCF_010672385.1 Okeania sp. SIO2F4 | reverse complement strand
TTGAGCGCATTTAGCTGGAGCGCTCTTCAATTCGAGGGTAACGGTCCCCCACAAGAGGAGCGAAAAAATTAGTGGTGCGCTTTGCGTGGGGGGAAAGAATCCCCCATTATACACCTTGAATAAGCTGGCTGCTGTTAGCGTTAGCGAAGCTCCTCTGTAAGAGGCAGCTCCTCTGAAAGAGGCTAGCTGAGTGCTGACTGCTACTTCAATTGTGAATTGTTAATTGTTAATTTATGAACAAGATTTCTAGTCTATTTTTGACAATTATTAATCGGTATTTTATAGATTTTTCCTACTTTTAACCAAAACCAGGAAGTCCAAAGCATGCCCTTGAATAGGGGATGAAAAGATGGCACTTTATAATTAGGAATTACGCAAATACCATGTATATAGTACCTCTGCGTAAGTCATGATAATTTCAATACCAATGAATGGTTCCCCTCTTTTTACTGATAACTGATAACTGATAACTGAAATGAAACTTTCCCACATTTGGCAGATATAGCATTCTTTTTAGCGAATGGTATATCTGCAAATTACCAAAAGTAATGCTATAACTCAACACCTCAATAGTTAACAAGATTCCAAGTCTGTTTTTGGCAATTATTTAGTCGGTATTTTATAAATTTTTCTTACTTTTAAGCTCTCCCCTCACCTCCCACACTTCCCACACTTCCCCACCCAATCATATATAGCATTCTTTTTTTATATTACCTGAATATAAGGGTTTCAAAAATAGTGGGATAGGTTCGACTTGGGCAGTAAAATGTATTTTAATCATTGCTACTAACAGGGAAGCTATCTCAAAGTCTAATTTTTCCTGCCTCATGGGTAAGTCCTGGAACACTTATATTAACTGAAGAGCTACTTATTTCTACTAGAAGTTATTTGAAATATATCAATAATAATTTCTGATTTCCAGACAAGACGAGCGTAATTATAATCTAGCTGAAGTCGGCAGTTCCGACCCAGGAGGCAAGCTAAAAGTTTATATCTATTTGCGTAGCATTCCCTAGGAAATGCTTAGGTTCAAAAATATAATCAGTCAAAACTCACGGTGAACGTAGAAACGAAGTCGAGCGATTAAAATTCAATTTCTCAAGCAAATAGTTAAACCGATCGACCCGTTTTATTTATTAGGCTGTCTAATACTAAATATCAGGGATTTTTGCTATATATCCCTGTATTGTAATTTACGATAATTTAGGCTAAAAACATGACCAACATCACTAATAATAGACCTCTTTTTAGTATAGAAAAAGGCTGGGAAGTTGTTCAACGCGAAGTCAACACATTGCACATTGTTGTAATTGGAAAAATTACAGGATTTCTCGACCCAGAAGTTTTGAGGCGATCGCTCTTATTAGTTCAACGGCGTCATCCTCGATTAAATTCTCATATTGTTGGACCTTTAGATAACCTAATGTTTAAAACTGAAGGTACAGAGAAAATACCTTTAGAAATTGTTTTGAACCCTGAACCTGAATATTGGCTAACTATTGTTAGTAATGAGTTAAATGGAAAGTTTGAAAGCAGAAAAGTCTTGATAAAAGCTATTTTGCTAAAACCAAGTGAAGAAAGTACAACTAATTATTTAATTACCAAAGTTCATCATTCAGTCGCAGATGGTATTTGTGCTGTTCACTTACATTCAGAGATTTTAAATTTTTATCAAAAAATAGTATCAAATAGCCAAATTTCTCAAGTCATTCAATTAGCACCTCCTCCCTGTATGGAGGAAATAATTTCTGACTACACCATAAAAAATAATGCTGAATTATCAAAATCAAATCAACCAATAGATACAATTCCTATTGAAAAATATGTACCTCATCAAGAACGTACCTGTGGATTTATTCAAAAACAATTAAATCCCAGTTTAACTCAACAACTTATTCAACGTTGTAAACAAGAAAAACTCACTGTTCAAGGGGCTATTTCTTCAGCAATGATGTTGGCATTAGCTAAAAATTTAGAACCAAAAGATAGAGACTTTTATTTCAGTTGTTTTTTCCCAGTAGAAATGAGAAGAAAAGTAAATTATCCTGTTGGTGATGAACAGATGGGAATCTTAATTTCAGCCTTAACTTGTTTTTACACAGTTAATCAAAAAATGCCATTTTGGGAATTAGCAAAACAAGCTACAGAGCAGATTAAAGAAAGAATAAAAACACCTGAAATCTACAATAGTGTTTTTTCTTTTTGTCAAGCTTTAGAAGACTATTTGGATCATCCCGAAAAAACCACTCATTCCATATTAATATCTAATATTGGCAAAGTAAAAATTCCATCGGAATATGGTGATTTGAAATTAGAAGAAATTAGTTTTGCTCCAGCAATAACCATTTTTGGTAATATTTTTGATGTTAATGTTTCAACTTTCCAAGAAAAAATGTTTTTTAACTTTGTATACAGTAAACCTTTAGTTAGTGATGCTTTTATGGAAAAGCTAATTGAAGAATCAATAGAAAATATAGTGGTATCTTTTCATTAATGAATCATGAATAATAGATAATGAATAATGGAGAGTGGATCTGCAACAATTAATAATTAATAATTAATAATTACCTCTTCTGTAATGGAAGGATTGACTAAAAGGATTTTTTTGTCTTCTCAAGGGGAGATTGGATATGGCGCAGGTTTCGGAGCCATCCCATCCTTCGGAATGCTCCGCAAACAACCACTTTTTCTCTATGAATGGAGAGGCTTTATACCTTAATTTTTCGGTAAAAACTCTCTCTTTGAGCTGATTTATCAAGTAAAAATTAAGAGGCTGAGTTCGAAGCTCTACTTGTGGTTTTAGGAGTTAGCGTCTCTGAGTTCCTTAATTCCTGAAAGCTAGGTAATTTCAGTTATCAGTTAGCCTAAAGAGCGGAGGAAGTTCGTTTTTTCCTGACGGAATGCTCCGCAAACATGTCGCGCAGGGAAACAGTTATCAGTTATCAGTACCTCCACCGAATAATACCAATTCCCAAAAGTATTGCTATACTTAGGTCGCACTTCAGTTATTAAGTAATTAACACAGGATAAATCATTTTTTGCTAATAATAGTCTAGTTAATATTTATTATTCTTGTTTTTACTCCTCCACACACTCCCCACACTCCCCACACTTCGCCACCCAATCGGGTATAGCATTCTTTTTGATAAATGGTATAAGGAGGCAATAAAATCCGGAATCTTCTTTTTTTTATCCTCTTAAAAGAGGAAGTGTAACTACCCAAATTTTTCGGTAAGATAATACCAATTCCCAAAAGCATTGCTATACTTATGTCGCACTTCAGTTATTAAGTAATTAACACAGGGGAAATCATTTTTTGCTAATAATAGTCTAGTTAATATTTATTATTCTTGTTTTTACTCCTCCACACACTCCCCACACTCCCCACACTTCGCCACCCAATCGGGTATAGCATTCTTTTTGATAAATGGTATAAGGAGGCAATAAAATCCGGAATCTTCTTTTTTTTATCCTCTTAAAAGAGGAAGTGTAACTACCCAAATTTTTCGGTAAGATAATACCAATTCCCAAAAGCATTGCTATACTTATGTCGCACTTCAGTTATTAAGTAATTAACACAGG
>NZ_JAAHGT010000523.1:0-2999 GCF_010672385.1 Okeania sp. SIO2F4 | reverse complement strand
ATCTTCTTTTTTTTATCCTCTTAAAAGAGGAAGTGTAACTACCCAAATTTTTCGGTAAGATAATACCAATTCCCAAAAGCATTGCTATACTTATGTCGCACTTCAGTTATTAAGTAATTAACACAGGATAAATCATTTTTTGCTAATAATAGTCTAGTTAATATTTATTATTCTTGTTTTTACTCCTCCACACACTCCCCACACTTCGCCACCCAATCGGGTATAGCATTATTTTTGATAAATGGTATAAGACTTTTCCTGCGGAATACTACACAAACAGCTAAGTTGACAAATTATCTCTAATTATCAATTATTCATTGGTAATTAAATATAGCAATTCCCATCTCTGAGTGAGGTAAAAAATTCGTTTGTTGCGCGGTAGTAGGTAGGGACTTGTATGCAACGTTCCTACATAATAGGAATTATCAAAAAAATTGGGTATAAAACCCCACCTGGAGTGGCGAAATGTTTTTGGAGAGTTGCTCTAATCCCCTTTACAAAAACAACTTCTGACTTCTGACTTCGTTAAGCTTCGGTGGGAATAGAGAAGAAGAAAAAACTCTACCTCAGTAATTTGAGAAATGCTATAAGATGTATTACTAAATATCACTATTTGGAAGGAAGCAATCTCAAGAGTTTGGATTAATATTATTTTCAGATAATTATAGCAATCAGGAATCATATCTGAGAATTTGACTATTTATTAAAAGGAGAGAATATAGCAGTTATCATATTCATGTATTTACATTTTTTTCTTTTTCTCTGTTTTCTATTCCTCGTTTCCTATTCCCTAAAAGTATTCAATATCTCACAACTTAAATCATATTGCTATAGTTATAAAAAAGTCTTTGTTTGTAGTTAGTTGTGCTTTAGCACCGGAAATCTAGTAGCGCTAAAGTGCAACTAAAAACTTCTATTAACGGAATCATGATATAATTGGCTACTAACTAACTTAGAAAATCTAACACCTAAAAAATTATGCTGAATCTAACACAACGTTTTTCGTGGCAAAAAATTTTCTTTTCTTTGTTTGCTTTTTTAATAGCAATATTTTTCTTACTGCTAATAGCAACACCTACTGCTTTAGCAAGTCTGAATGATGATAGATTTGATGGTAATATTTTTGCTCTTTATGCTGGTAATGGTTCTCTTGTACCTGCTAAAGTGACATTAAAAGAGTCTTTAAAAAGTTCTAGACCAGCACTACTTGTATTTTTTCTAGATGATAGTAAAGATTGTAAACAATTTTCGACTGTAGTTTCTCAACTTCAAGAATTTTATGGTCGTGCAGCAGATTTTATTCCTGTTAATGTGGATGCTATTAATCCTGTGAGTGATGATTCTACAAAAGTTGCTTATTACTATGAAGGGTTTGTACCTCAAACTGTTTTAATTGACCAAGAAGGAAAAGTTGTTCTGAATGAGAAAGGTCAAGTTTCTTTTGAAAAGGTAGATGATACTTTTAGAGAAGTTTTTGATTTATTACCTCGGTCTGAGTCTGTTGAACTTAAACGTCGAATTGTTAATGAGATTAATGTTGAATTGAGAGAATAGTATCAGTAGGGGCGAATGGCTATTCGCTCCTACATTCTTGCTGTAACTACTAAACTAAACGGAATTGTCAGATAAGAAGGGAAATATTTTCTGACGACTTTATTATTAATAGTAGAGAGGGGAGATTGTTAGTACCAACTTGTGGGATTTTAGCAAAACTATCAAAAAACTTTATTTCCACCCATTAGGGAGACAAACCCTATCACTTACTTCTAAATTTTGGGCTTTATCTGAGTTATAAGGTTTTCCGTCTTGAGGATTTAGTATTAATTTCCAATCTTTTAAGGGATAATTATTTCGTTTGGCAATATATCTCAGTTGCTCTCCTTGTTTCAGTTCATATTCATAGTAATTATTAGGACAACCAGAACCTATATAGCCTTTGTCTAGAAACTTAAGTAAAGCTCCAATAATGGCAGCTACTATTGCTCCGACAGCTCCAATAATAGCTACTATTATTGCTTGATTTCTCAACATAGACATAAATATTACACAAAGATTTAATTATAATAACAGACTATTATTGTATAAATGACTTACTTTGATGTCAATCTCAATTACCTTCTTGTGTATTCTCTAAAAAGCAATAAGCATAAAATCAAAACCTGAAAAATACGTGCCAGTATCAGTCTAGTAGGGTGCTTTAGGCATTTCTATGATAGGTAAGATTGGTCTGTCAAATCTAAAATTATGCCGTAATGCACCTTTATTTTCCCTTTTTCGCTGCGTTACACTTCTATAATGCACTTACTGGACTACCAATGATAAGCATTTTCGCACTTGAAAAATATCAAAGTACCGCTAAACGGAATTGCCAGATAAGAACGGAAATATTTTCTGCTTTTACAAATAGTAGCGATCGCCTACATTAATTAGAAAGAGGTAGTAGGGAAAATAAAAAGCAGACAAAGATGGAGATTATTTTTCAAGCTTTTTTTCCTATTGCCTCTCTCTCACTTTCTGAATACTAATCAAAAATTTAATCAACGCATAGATATAAAATAAGTTGTATAAAGGAAAAATTTCAGTATTTTCACTCCTGATAACTTAATAAATTTTGAGTATAATGAATAAGATAGTCTAAGAATTAATGTAAGTATTCAGCTATTAGCAGTCAGCTTATCCTTTCCTGCGGAATGCTGCGCAAACGGAATGCTACGCAAACAGCAATAAAAATGAACGATGTAGCTCCATAGACTTTTTAGGTTAACTGATGGACTTTTACAGTAACTTTAACCTATCCCACTATTCTAAAAATGCTTATTTACTTAAGTAAAATTTTCCTGAAAAGCTAGATTTTTCGTTTTTATCTTTAACAATATTTGGGATTTTCAGCAAAAATATTATTAGTGGGATAGGTTCTTTTAATTCTTTGAAATCTCGCTTATTACTTTTTCCTCTTTTAAAGGTAATGAAGCTGTTAACGTAGTTCCTCCGAAGGAGGA
>NZ_JAAHGT010000522.1 GCF_010672385.1 Okeania sp. SIO2F4 | reverse complement strand
TGGGCTATGATTTTTCTTGAAATGACTATTGCCTAACTCCTCATTAAAAAGCATTTGATATTTTACCGAATAATTAATAATTAATAATTAAATAATTCGCGCCTTAAAGCCTCCCCTTGGATAGGGGAAAACAAAGAAAATATTCCTTATATTCAATTCCCGTGCGGTTTTAACCAGAGGTAATTATCCATTATCAATTATCCATTAATGAAGCTGTTTAAATTTCATAGCTTGATTCACTAACGCCCTTAAAAATTTAAGTGGGCAAGCAAATACTATTCCTCTATCAAATTTGTATAAGCTGTTGCCTACCTCCACAATAAATCACAATCATCAAAGGACTACCAAATTTCATGGGCTAAAGCCCTACTACAAGCTATATCATAACCGCGCTTGAGAAAAACTTTCTTATATTAGTCTCAAAAATAATTGTTACGTCCAGATTTCTTGGCTTGGTACAATGCCCTATCAGCACTACGAAGTAATGTGCTACTATCTAAACCATCCTGAGGATACAAGGCAATTCCAATGCTAGTTGTTACCTTGAGACGATGACCTTCCAAGATAAATTCTGGCTCCATGCTTTGAATCAATCTTTGGGCAATCTCAATCACGTTTTCTCGAGAGCGAATTTCCGGTAAAATAATTCCGAATTCATCTCCTCCCCAACGGGCAATCAAATCAACTTCTCTCAAACAGAGGACAAGACGCTGACTAACATTCTGTAACAATAGGTCTCCCACTGAGTGACCGAATGTATCATTAACCTCCTTAAACCTATCTAAATCGAGAAACATTATCGCCATAATTTGTGAACTTTCAGCAGCATAGGTAATAGCTTCAGAAAGTTTCAAATCAAATAAAGCTCTATTTGGCAGGTTAGTAAGACTATCATGCAATGCTTGATACTCAATACTTGCTTGTTTTTGCTTTTCTCTAGTCACATCTCGAAAAGTCAAGACCTGACCAACAATTTTATCTGATAATTTTTGAGGCTGGGAATCATACTCAATAATTCTACCATTTTTTAATACTAATAAATCCCGTTGTTTGGTATTCTCTTGCATAAGTAATGCTTGAAAGAGCACCGCATCTGCTTTGATCAAAGCTGCTAAAATCAAATCAACTAGCTTTTGACTATCATCTTTTGAAGTTGAAGCAGGTAGATGCCAAATTTCAGCAAACTTTTGATTAAAAATGACCACTTTTCCTGAACTATCTAGGACAAGAATGCCATTTGCTGTTGCTTCCAGGGTCGCTAATAGCAGTAATAAAGAATTTTCTAACTTAGAATTAATTTCCTTGAGCAGGGTATTTTGTTCAGCAAGTTTTTGTTCTTGAGCAAAGCTTCGTAAAGCTTCAGTAACAGTGAGTATTAGATCGTCTTTATCCCAAGGTTTAGAGATGTAGCGGTATAAAGCACCAGCATTAACCACATTCGCTACCGAATCAACATTAGCTTGACCAGTCAGCATAATTTTTAACATCTTGGGATAAAGCTTGTGGAGTTCAATCAACAAGGTATCCCCATCCATCTCATCCATATGGTGATCGGAAATTATCAAAGGAATTTTTAAGCCCTCTGCTGTCAATTCTGCACAAAGAGAAAGAGCTTCTGCACCACTGTTAGCTAACTCAATGTTATAGTCTTTGCCAAAATTGCGCCTAAGTTGCCGCCCCAAAGTCTGGAGAATCATCAACTCATCATCAACACAAATAATGACTCCTTTCATATTTTACTGATTCAAAGCTTGATTAATAATTTGCTGTAATTCTTCCTCTGACCAGGGTTTGTAGAGGCAAGCATAAAGGTTGGCTTTTTTTCTAGCCCGCTCAATAGCCTCCTCATCAGCTTGCCCAGTCAGCATCACGGTAATAACTTCAGGAAAGCGTTGATGAACTTGAGCTAAAAACACATCTCCTTTAGTATTAGGCATGAGCCAATCAGACACAATGGCCATAATTTTTACGCCTTCTTCTTCTAACTCATCAATCACATCCCAAGCTTCTTGAGCACTTTGGGCAATCTCATAAATATATTTGTTGCCAAAACCACGTTGGAGTTGTTCTTTGAGAGCTTTCAGAATGGGCATTTCATCATCAACACAAATAATTGCGGTCTCAGACATACTTAACCTTTCTAGATACTTTTAAAGATTTAAGGGGAGCCTACAGGCAACCCTATATAAAATATAGTATCTCCTGGTTGGCTGTCCACTCTTATATATCCCTGATGTTTGTCAATAATTTTCTGGCAAATGTGGAGTCCCAAACCACTACCCTCACCCGCCGACTTTGTGGTAAAAAAGGCATCAAAGATTTTGGGCAGCAGTTCTGAGGGAATACCTGCTCCAGTATCCTTAATACTTACTTGAATCCCATTTTCCTCTTGATGGGTGGTAATAGTCAGTGTCCCTCCTGACTCCATAGCTTGAATTGCGTTGTGAACTAGATTTGTCCAGACCTGAATCAGTTCGTCGGGATATCCCCAGATTTCGGGAATATCCTGATAATCTCGAATCACATGGATATTCCGTTTCAGTTGATTGTGATAAATTTCTAGTACAGTTTCTAGCCCATTAACAACTTGTATCAACTCCTTCTGGCCATTTGGCTGAAAACGAGCATAGCTTTTAAGGGCAAAAATTGTCTTAGAGGACCGTTCAACGGCGCTAAGGATAATCTGATTGTTAAAAAAGGAGGAAGCCAAATTGTAGGCGAACTCGATCGCCCATTCTCCATGTTCGCCTTTGACCAGGGGCAACCACAAATCAGGTGTTTCCGGAGCTCCCATGTCTGCTAAGAGATTTGCAATATATCGAGCATTTTCAATGTTATGCTCTTTAAGTTGAGCAGTAATTTTACGTTTCAGGGTACGAGTTTCCTCAGAAGCAATTGAAAGTCCGTTTTCGAGTGCTTGAACAATTAGCTGAAAAAGGCTTTCTTCTGCTTGACCACTGAGACGTTGATGTAAATGGGGGATTTCATCGAGAACTTCTTTTAAAGCCTTATCGGTATTGTTTGCTGAGGCTTGAATTGCGCCGAGGGGATTATTAATTTCATGGGCTATTCCTGCAATTAGTTGTCCCAAAGCAGCCATTTTTTCTTGTTGAATTAATTGATTCTGTGTTAGTTGGAGATTAATTAAGGCAGTTTCTAATTCCTGATTTTTATTCAACAATCTTTGACTAAATTTATAGGATAAAATACCAATTACAAGGGCTGCCATTATTAAAGCAAAGGTTGTTCCTATATCGGCAAGTTTTCGGGTCTGCTGATGCTTCTGAATATAGACTTCTTCTAGTATTTCAATTTCAGCATATAGCCGATCAAAAAGTCGAGCAATTTGAACAGCACCAATCTCTTGGGCTTCTGCAATTTTTTTCTGAGAAATTAGCTTCCAAGAATTGTTAATTACAGCTTTATAATTGGTATATAAATCCCAGAGATTCTGCAGATTTTCCTGTTGTTCAATTTTTCTAATTTCTTCAAGAAGAGTCTCAGTTATTTCCTGCTTTTCAGGAAGTTCTTCAGTGAAATTTTCATCAATTTCACCTTTAGAAATACTCTCCCATTCTAGACAATTAAGTGCTCTGACTTGCTCCTTTAATTGAATTAAAAGTAGTCTGGCATTGCTACTCTCTTGTGTCATCTGATTGAGTTGGTAAATCACAGTCGCACTGGCGATCGCTACTATCATTGCCGAGGCAAATATAAATCCTGTTGATAATTTGGACTTGAGTTGGGGTGAAGGCGAAATTTGTGGCAAATTTGGCATATTTTCAAGTTTTGTAAAATTCTCTATACATAGCAATCCTATCTTAGTTGTAACATTTTGGTGGCGACTAGGAATCAGAATTCAGGTAAGCTATCCGTTAGATTTGCGAGATAAAGAAGTCATAATTTAAAAAATTTTCTGTGAATATTTACTTGGATAAAATTATCAAAAAAATAAGTGATTAATTAAGTTAATTGGAGATATTTTTCAATCATAGTTATAATTTTATCATCTGGGAAATTATCTACAGGGCTACCTAAAATAATGACGGAAAATCATAGTTTATTGGTAAGCATTCAGCAGTCAGCTCTCAGCTCTCAGCTTTCGGAGTTTATTGTATTTGCAAGAGGAATTAGGATTGAGGTTGAGCGAGAATTAAAACTTACTGTAAAAGCGGACATCATCAGCTAACTTTAGCTGTAATTGTTCATTTTCATTGCTGATAGCTGACTGCTAATAGCTGAATGCTTACGTTTATTGTAATATAGCAATCACCGAATCAGATGTGAGAATTTTACTGCTCTCTAAAAATCTAAAATATGGTGGTTATAATCTTCAGAAGATACAGTTTTTTCCTTCTTCTCTGTAGCAATAGTGCCAGATGAGCTGTTGCCTAAAAGTGTACAATATCTCACAATTCATATCAGATTGCTATAGTGACTAAAATCTAAAAGCGGTAATACTTCAAGGGAGTAAAATCTGGTAGATACCAGAGGTGGATAAGGTACATATATTCCTAGATTTTTAAGTGACAAATAGTTGTCTAGATTTCTTCCTGATTATTCCCAATTCCCTGTTCCCTTTTCCCTTTTCCCTATCTCCTTTTTATATTTCTTGATACATTCAATCTCTAAGGACAGTCAAATTTAGTGCTAAATCAAATTATGGAAGACATTAACGATCAAATTCTGAATATGGTGGCAGACTTTTTCGGCACTTTTGGCCAAAAAGAAGCCTTCACTCTACTATTAGCAATGGACAGAGAAAAAGTCTACAACGACTTCTTAAAAGCTGAAGCTGGTTTTAATAGTTATAAACTAGCTATTCTAGATAAAGGCATTCAAAATTCTCCCTATCAAAACCAGGTAGAAAATTATCCAGAACATTTAACAATGCTACCTAGTTTAGCCATTCCAGGAGCAAAAGCTTTTCCCCATGTTGGCGAACTTCCAGAAATTGATGAAGAAGCACTTAGTTTTATTCATCCTGATATTAAACAAGCCTGTATTTGCCTAGGTGGTACTGCAGGCGGACCCTTTAAATCTCGTTGGTTAGGTAGAAATTCTCTTGACAAATGTCAGTATTGGAGTTCTACTAAAATCATCGCAATTTTAAATGTAATTTGTTCTCTTAATAGCGATATTAATACTTGTCAAATTCGAGGCGATGGCAAAAATATAGACTTTAATGAAGCTGTAGAAGATGTGATTACTTATGCAAAAAAGGTAGGTAATTCTAATGCTTTATCTGCAATGTTTAAATGCTTCCAAACTTATGTTGATTTAGAATCATGGTTGAAGGAAATTACAGGTAATAATCATACAGAATTTCAAGGTTTATATGGTGAAGAACCCTTTATTATGTCACCTGAAATTGTACAAGATAACCAAGTTTTATTAAGTGCAGCATCGGAAAGTAAAAAGCGAGAAGACCAGACTAGAGAAAATACTGTTACTGCTTACGACCTAACCAGAATTATGTCAATGGTAGGATGGTATTATCATTTGCCAGAACCAGCAAAACTACCAGGAATGTCTTGGGAAAATTTGCAACCTTTTATTAGGAATGCTGGCAAAGATACTTCTCGTTATGTGGATGTTGCTCTAGCAAAATTGGGAATTCAAAATAGTATTAAATCTCCTGTTATTTTATCTAAAATGGGTTTTGGGTATAGCAGCAGTCGTAAGCGTACAGAACTGACTTATACTTGTTTTACTCAGTTTGAATATCAGGGAAAAGTTAGGTCTATAGCTATGACTTTGCGTGGTGCAAAAGCGTTAGGAGATTTTGACACAGAAGCAGTAGAAATAGATGCTAGGATGGCAGCAGAAATAACAGAAATTCTCAGACGTTTAGTAGCAGATGAACTGGGATAAGGAAGTTAGAAGTCAGAATTTAGAAGTCATATCAAATCCTGTTAAACAGCTATAGATTGGTTAAGTCTTTAGGAGTCAGGAGTCAGGAGGAGAGAGAATTACAAAGATTTAGTAGTTATGACGATTGGAGATTTTTTTTATGTTCAATCAAGCGGATTTGATATTATTTTTGTAGAAACCAGGAACTGGGTTTGTATATATTATATCATGTCCGGTTGAATAGTTATAATTAAAGTTCGTAGTAGGGCTTTAGCCCGAACTATTGAAAGATGGGGCTAAATCCCTACTACAAACAAAAACTTTTTTATCACTGATTATCCGGACATGATATTTAGATATCTCACAATACTGACATCTACTCACACAAACCTGGTTTCTCTAAAGTCAGAATTGAGAATTGAGAAGTTGTTTTTGTATAAACCAGAAACCGGGTTTGTATATATTAGATATCTCACAATACTGACATCTACTTATACAAACCTGGTTTCTGGGGTTTGTATTACTGACTCCTGACTCCTCCCTTGTTTTCGTCCTTAGTAGCTGTTTGTAAACTCATAAAAACCTCTCTCCAAACCTCTCTCCTTGTAGGAGAGAGGCTTATTTATTAACCCCCATTCCCTCCTTCCCCCCTGGAAAGGGGGTTAGGAAGAGGGACAGGGGGGTTAGGTTTTTAGGATTCATACTCTTCCCTCCTGACTCCTGACTCCTGACTCCTGACTCCTCCCTTGTTATAGTAGCTTTTTGGGATACTCTCCCTTTCTTTCAGAATTTTCTGATAAATATTCTGATATCAGGTTTTCTTCCTTG